>NZ_NWQK01000006.1 GCF_002817655.1 Candidatus Chlamydia corallus | reverse complement strand
AATAGCCTTTGGGGATCTTTCTCGGACATTCAAGCCCTTCAAGGTGTTGTAGAACGAAGTACTCTCACCCTTTCTTCAGAACGAGGTTTCTGGGCTGCGGGAATTGGTAATTTCTTAGCTAAAGATAAAAAAGGGGAAAAACGTAAATACCGTCATCAATCTGGTGGTTATGCTATCGGAGGTACAACGCAAACGTATTCTGAAAACCTAATTAGCTTTGCTTTCTGTCAACTCTTTGGCAGGGATAAAGATTTCCTAGTCGCCAAAAATCATACCGATACCTATGCAGGATCCTTCTATATCCAACACGCTACAGAATACAGTAAGGGATTCTTGGGTTATCTCTTAGATAAACTTCCAGGATCTTGGAGCAACAACCCCCTCGTGTTAGAAGGACAAATAGCCTATAGTCATACCAAGAATGATCTAAAAACAAAGTATACTGCATATCCTGAGGTGAAAGGTTCTTGGGGGAATAATGCCTTTAATCTAATGTTGGGAGGATCATCCTATTCGTATCCTCAATACGTCCGTTATTTTGACGCATACTCGCCTTATGTTAAACTGAATCTGACCTATATATGTCAGGACAACTTCTCAGAAAAAGGTACAGAAGGAAGATCTTTTGATGATAGCAACCTCTTTAACCTATCTCTGCCTATAGGGGTGAAGTTTGAGAAGTTCGCAGATGATTTTTCTTATGATCTTACTCTATCGTACATTCCTGATCTTATCCGCAATGATCCCAAATGCACTACAGCACTCGTGATTAGCGGAGCCTCTTGGGAAACTTACGCTAACAACTTAGCACGACAGGCTTTGCAAGTGCGTGCAGGCAGCCATTACGCCTTCTCTCCTAAGTTGGAAGTGCTCGGCCAGTTTGTCTTTGAAGTTCGCGGATCTTCTAGGATTTACAATGTAGATCTTGGAGGCAAGTTCCATTTCTAAAGGCTTTTCTTGTTTCTCGGAAACCAAGATAGCATTTAAGATCTTTTGAAACACAACTCACCTTGTTTTTAGACGAGGAGAAATCGGGGATTAAAGAGGCAAGAAAGGCAGAATACATGGATCATGTA
>NZ_NWQK01000005.1 GCF_002817655.1 Candidatus Chlamydia corallus | reverse complement strand
TTAAATAACCCCCCCCCCCCCCCCCCCCGTCGTGTCTATTGGGATACGACGGATTAAGACGAATTATCGAGAAAAAATTTAACATAAAAAACCATTTTAATCATATATACGAGAAAATCTTATGTTAAAACTCTTGGTTTAGCAAGTCCTGTTTTTCCTAGACCGCAGAAATACGAATGGATAAAAATCGAACATCCCCAAGAAGAAGATTAAAAAATTACTTTCTTTATAAAAACTAAACTATTAGCAGATCATATCTGTAGACGGGTTCTAACCACCCATTACTAACCTTAGAGCATCTATAGTTCTCAACTAATAGAAAAGACGGTAATTCAATATATGCAATAACAAGAAAATGACTTGCGTTAATAAATGACCTGAACAAAAAGTATCTGCTTAAGCTTTTCGTTTAAGCATCTCTTGGCATTATTATTGTCCAGTACAGGATAACAAAGCACCCTTCTGTCTGCGACTCTATGTGGTCCTATATCCTCTTCCCTGGTAGAGACTCGGGAAAAACAATTTGTTATATTCATTTTAAAACAACTAAACAATCTTGAGATAACTCTTATAGAAACTTTTTTTTTCTATCCAATAAAACCCCTATCTCTTTGAGTATGATTTGAAAATACGGGTTTACTACTTAAAAATCTTAATTCTAGCAATCCGAGACAAAAGGTTTGATGCGAAAACAGGTATCTTATCCCTAACTATAAATACTTATATTTGCATCAAACGATCGTTACTAACTTGATTATGTAAGAAAAATCCAAGCTTCCAAAGAAAAAAATTGTTGAACATCTCCTAAATAAAGGACGCTATGGAATGTTAAGGTTTTCTATTGCCTCTAGAATAAATCCCCCTCACCTATCGCTAAAGTTCTTTGTAGTATGTGAAGAGTTATGTATAATTCTTATTGCTACATGTAGAGCTTTTTATGAAACTCCTTTAGCTCTATCATTTTTTTTAAAAACCTAAGATAAAACATGCCTACAGGGCTAAAGACATACCGCAACCACATAACTACAAGTGACTTGCTACCCTTAATAAACCACTGTTATGCTCTCAATTCCTCTATCTATAAATCATTGACAGAAGAAGTTCTGCATGCTACGACACAATTAACAGTGATGCAATTGGAGTATCTTTGCTAATGGATATTTCGCATATCCTGGAAGACCTTGCCTATGACGAAGGTATCCTTCCAAGAGAAGCTATAGAAGCGGCTATTGTTAAACAAATGCAAATTACGCCCTATCTACTTCATATTTTACAGGATGCTACACAACGCGTCCCTGAAATTGTGAATGACGGCAGCTATCAAGGTCACCTCTATGCTATGTATCTTCTAGCACAATTCCGTGAAAGTCGTGCTCTACCCCTAATCATTAAACTTTTTGCATTTGAAGATGATACTCCGCACGCAATCGCAGGCGATGTTCTAACTGAAGATCTGCCTAGGATCCTAGCCAGCGTGTGTGATGATGACTCGCTAATTAAAGAACTCATAGAAACTCCGAAAATCAATCCCTATGTAAAGGCAGCAGCAATCTCTGGGCTTGTCACTCTTGTAGGAGCTGGAAAAACTTCCCGAGATAAAACGATCCGTTATTTTGCAGAACTTCTAAACTATAGATTAGAAAAACATCCCTCTTTTGCTTGGGATAACCTCATTGCAGGCATCTGCACTCTTTATCCTGGGGAGCTCTTTTACCCCATCAGTAAAGCCTTCGATGGAGAACTTATTGATACAACTTTCATCAGCATGGAAGATGTAGAAAATATTATCCATGAAGAAACCATAGAATCTTGTATCCATACCCTCTGTTCTTCTACAGAACTGATTAACGACACTCTAGAAGAAATGGAAAAATGGTTGGAAGACTTCCCCATAGAACCGTAACATCTCTACAAATATTTCTAATAACCACACTGAGGTCCTAAGTGAACAAAAAAAAACGCTTCTTATCTCTCCTCTTTCTGACTGCAGTACTTTTAGGCATTTGGTTTTTTCCCCACCCCGCATCTATAAATTCTAATGCTTGGCAACTCTTTGCTATATTCACAACTACCATTATGGGAATCATCTTTCAGCCTGTCCCAATGGGAGCTATTGCCATTATTGGAATCTCGACACTCCTACTCACGCAAACCTTAACTCTAGAACAGGGATTATCTGGATTCCACAATCCTATAGCATGGTTGGTGTTCCTCTCGTTCTCAATAGCTAAAGGAATCATAAAAACAGGACTTGGAGAACGGATAGCTTACTTCTTTGTAAGCGCTTTAGGGAAAAGTCCCTTAGGACTGAGCTATGGACTCGTAATCACTGATTTTTTCCTTTCTCCAGCCATTCCAAGCGTTACTGCCCGAGCTGGAGGTATTCTCTATCCTGTAGTCACGAGCCTATCTGATTCATTTGGAAGTTCTACAGAAAAAGGAACCCAAGATCTTATCGGATCCTTTCTCATTAAAGTTGCTTATCAAAGTTCTGTGATCACTAGTGCTATGTTTCTCACCGCTATGGCAGGGAACCCCCTTGTTGCAGCTCTAGCAAGCCACGTCGGAATTTCTTTATCCTGGGTTTTATGGGCAAAAGCTGCAATTATTCCAGGACTCATTAGTCTAGTCCTCATGCCGATTATAATCTATAAACTCTACCCACCAAAAATCACATCTTGCGAAGAGGCTATCCGCTCAGCAAAACTTCGACTTAAAGAAATGGGACCACTAAAAAAAGAAGAAAAAACAATATTAATGATTTTTATTCTCCTTGTAATCCTCTGGACTTTCGGAGATCTATTAGGAATCTCAGCAACAACAGCAGCCCTTATAGGATTGTCTCTCCTCATCCTTACTAACATTCTCGACTGGCAAAAAGATGTCATAGCAAATACAACCGCATGGGAAACATTCATCTGGTTCGGAGCCCTTATCATGATGGCCTCCTTTTTAAATCAACTCGGGTTTATCCCTCTCGTTGGAGACTCAGCAGCGGCACTTGTCAGTGGTCTCTCCTGGAAAGTTGGCTTCCCCTTCCTATTTCTTATTTACTTCTATTCTCACTACCTTTTTGCCAGCAACACCGCCCATATCGGAGCCATGTACCCTATCTTCCTGGCCGTCTCTATATCCTTAGGGACTAATCCCATATTCGCGACACTCACTCTAGCATTCGCAAGCAACCTTTTTGGAGGACTCACTCACTACGGGTCGGGACCAGCACCTCTCTACTTTGGCTCGCATCTTGTTACCGTTCAAGAGTGGTGGCGATCGGGGTTCGCTCTCAGTATTGTTAATATCATTATCTGGATAGGAATCGGAAGTCTCTGGTGGAAAATTCTTGGTTTGATTTAGGAATAAAGTCTTTTATATAGAAAATATTCTTTAGCAGGTTTATATTTTCTAGAACGTGAAGGCCAAATCATTGGCAACCCCTATGATTTAACCTTATGGAGCAAGCTACCTTTTGTAGCTTAGAATTAAAGAAAACTTAGCCACGAAAGTCTTGTTTTATTCTTCTGATGAATTACAAAGAAATAAATCAAAATTCGTTCTCAAAATAGAATCCCATAAGGAATTTCTAACTGGAATCCTGCACAAAATGGAAGTTTTTAGGAAACCCTAGATTCTTATAGAGAATAAAAATCCCATTGACTTTAGCTTTGGGAGTATGCCAAAAAGCAAAATTAGCGTGTAGCCCCTATCCCTATGCATCCTTCATACGTTGATCTTGATACTATTATCAGCTCCTACTCCCCTCCTTTACCCAAGGAATTTCAAAAAGCCGCTTTTTTAGTTGCCGTTCCAGATACTTCGTATTCTAAGCCAGTCGTGCCAGGGATTAAAACCCTCTTCCCACAAACGTACCATCTTCCCTATCTAAAATTTATACGAGGAGAAACAGTACCCAATACTCCTCTAAAAATAGGCGTTATGTTCTCAGGAGGACCAGCTCCAGGAGGGCATAATGTTATCCAAGGACTCTTCAATAGTTTAAAAAATTTCCATCCGAATTCTTCCCTCATTGGATTTATAAATAATGGAGACGGTCTTATACATAATAATAGCATGCCTATTACCAAAGAGTTTCTTTGCAAATTCCAAAATTCAGGCGGCTTTAATTGTATAGGCACAGGAAGAAAAAACATCGTAACCCCAGAAGCAAAAAAAGCTTGTCTAAATACTGTAGAAGCCCTTGATCTTGACGGCCTTGTCATTATTGGTGGTGACGGCTCTAATACAGCAACTGCCATTCTTGCAGAGTATTTTGCAAAACGACGCCCAAAAACCTCTATTGTTGGAGTCCCTAAAACTATAGACGGAGATCTACAACACCCCTTCTTAGATCTGACTTTTGGATTCGATACAGCAACAAAGTTCTACTCTTCAATAATTAGCAATATTTCAAGAGATGCTCTCTCTTGTAAAGCTCATTACCATTTTATTAAACTTATGGGGCGCTCGGCATCCCATATTGCTCTGGAATGTGCTCTTCAAACCCATCCAAATATTGCTCTTATCGGCGAGGAAATTGCAGAAAAAAATCTACCGCTGCAAACTATAATACATAAAATCTGCTCTGTAATTGCAAACAGAGCCGCTATGGAAAAATATTATGGTGTAATCCTAATTCCAGAAGGCATTATCGAATTCATCCCAGAAATCATAAACCTAGTTAAAGAAATTGAACGGCTATCAGAATACGAAGATAAAATCTCGAGACTCTCTCCAGAATCCCAACGCCTACTGAAAAGCTTTCCAGAATCGATCATTGAACAACTCCTCAAGGACCGCGATGCCCACGGTAATGTCTATGTTTCTAAAATTAGCGTCGATAAGCTACTCATTCATCTAGTAAAAAATCATCTTCAACAGTATTTCCCCAAGGTTCCTTTCAATGCGATCTCGCATTTTCTAGGATATGAAGGACGCTCGGGATTACCAACAAAATTCGACAATGACTACGGCTATAGCCTAGGATACGGTGCTGGAATTCTAATCCACAATCGCTGTAACGGTTATCTTGCTACTATAGAATCCTTAGCATGCCCTTTGACAAAATGGAAATTAAGAGCAATTCCTATAGTGAAAATGTTTACAGTAAAACATCAGGCAGACGGGACTCTACAACCTCAAATTAAAAAACATCTTATCGACATAGGCAGCACCGCATTTCGTAAATTTAAGCTCTATAGGAAAATCTGGGCTCTCGAAGACTCGTACCGATTTTTAGGACCCCTACAAATAGAAACTCCTCCAGAAATGCACTCTGATAATTTCCCCCCCCTTACCCTTCTCCTTAACCATAACTTTTGGCAACTTCAATGTCAGGGCTGCATAGAAATTCCTGATACTACCTATTAATAAATTTTTAATTCATTGGAGTTAAAGATAATTCAACATACTAAACTTAGTGGTTAAAATTAAAAATATCTTATCTAATAATTTATCTCGATAATAACAAGTATCAACAATACTTTCGCAGTCTAAGCCAACACTGTCGTAACAAGTGCATTTTAAATAGAAATAATAGGGCTGTTGAGATAAAAACTTCCGCTTTCTATAACTGAAGCCCCTATACAGTACTTTACCCTTACAAAACGGGAAACAAACACGCAATAAATGCCAAATCAAGTAACAAAAGACATTAAGATCTTTATAATAAGAAAAGACAATCCACTAACAAAGCACGTTTGACTAACTAAACACACTTACATCCAGCCATATTGGCTGAAATTAAAAAATATGATGAAAGTATAAAAAATCCTAAAACCCATGGAGAACAAAATCTATCTATTCTTTGATCCTAGGAGAAACCTACTCTGCATAATTATTCAAAAATTCGCAATCACCTATAGGTCTTGATTTTTCTTCAGGCAATCTAAGGCACTTAAAATCCTTGTAACCTTTATTTCCTAGTCTTCTCAAAACAATCCTGGATAAGAAGCCTGTCTTATTATAAAGATCTTAAATAAAAATAAGAAAGCAATCCTAAGTTTTTCAAAGACTGTTCTATTTACTGGAAAAACGAATTGCATCCTGTCTTAAAAGATCATGGATTTGTGAAAGATTATTTCGATAGTTAAAAGATAATGAACTCAATTATGTGTGGAAAACTTTCTATAAGCTATTATCTAAACTCTTCGGTTGATCTAAAAATCCACGAAACATCAATAAGAAGGTATCCATCAAAGAATTTTGAAAACAATCTTCCCTTCTTTTTTTAAGATACATGTATCTTAAAAAAGACTGTTTTTATACTAAAACCATAGAATTACATAGGGTCTGCGTTTTGCATTTCTTGCTTAGATAACAAGTTATAAGGATTTAAACCCAAAGGTAAAATTCCAATTAACAGACGATATAAGTCTCTAAAAGAACATTGATTATGTTGTTCCCAAGGCAGAATTTGTAAGCTTTCTATATCAACCAAACCAAGTGCAGGTGCTTCTAGTCCAGAAAGAGCATCCAGGCGAGTCCTTTTAAGAACAGGCAAATTTCTATGAGCAATATCAAAAATTGAGTTTCATTGATAAAAATCTTTAACTGTTTCAATGCAGGAAGCAGTTTCCCTCCTAACTTCTGAAATATTGCCCTTAGAATCAGTAGATTGATCAGCTTCCTCGAAACGATACTTCAAATATAAAATCTTGCAAAGCACGCATTTAAAAATAACAGCAATGAAAATAGTAATAACAAGTAAATAGGAAACAACCTTTTTCTTTGGAACTTTTTCAAAAATAATACTATTTTCTTTCCGAAAACAGCGTGTCTTGTCTACACAGCCCAAATCGAAATACTGATCTACCTGTTCTGCTAACACTTGAAGTGTTCTAGAACATGTTTCTCCTGCTTTTTAAGGCAAAAAATATTTTTTAGCAAAAACGATTGGGGAGCAGAAAGTAATCATAAAAACAAATAATTCAAAAAATTATAAATGACTATATTTTTAAAACAAAGATTCATGATTTATAAAGAAAATAATTATAAAACATAAATATTTTATAAATAAGTCATTGCCAACTAAAAAACATAGAAAAACGGATGAAAAAAGTGCTTGGGAAATCTGAAGAAATTCCTCTCAAGACATTAGTTTTCAAAAATTTACATTTAAAATTAATGATTTCCGTAATAAAATGGCTCTATTTGAAAACTACTATTTATATGAAAACATACAGCTTTTCTCCTGGATACCAAACCACGAATTTCTCTGATGAGCTTATGGTTAAGCTAGACTCTTACTTTTTCTTAGGGGGAACAAAAACTAGGATCATCTCTATTTCTCGATATAGTTTTGTACTAGTAAAAGAAGAACATGTCTCGCTTTCCATCGTTCATAAAATTCTGAAAATTATTCTATTTTTATTTCTACCCCTAACTCTAATTGCTTTAGCACTTAAGTACCTCCTACACTCTAGGTTTGAACGTAAGCATCCTAAAACCAATTTCCTTACAATTAAATCACCCGATCCGCTTCCCAAGGATCTAGAGACAACTCTTGCTACTAACCATTTGCAATTCCAAAACGCCTTGAGCGATGCTTATGATCCTGTTTTCCATCTTCCGAAGAAATATTGGCAGCTGTTGGTTATTACCAACCCAACAACTCAAGCCCCGAGTCTTATACTCTCTATCGATCTAAATGCACTACTCAAGGATATTGATTTAACTCAAGTACAATTGCCTACAGAATGCATTCAAAAGCACAATATCCAAACCTATGGAGATCCCCAAGAACAAGAGGTTATCCAAGATTTACAGAATAAAGAACATGAAGAATTTGTTAGCAATGAAGGCAAATCACGTTTGGCAATGCTCTTATTAGAACAGCTGTATCTTCAAAACAAAAATCCTTATTATAAAGAAATAGAGATTGACGAAGACATTTGGTCAAGGATGCGATTTCCTATGCATAAGACCATCTGGTCTGAAATCTTTTTCTCCTTAGATCTAGAATCAGTAACCATGATCCACTCAGGATTTGGTTATAAAATTTTACAGCGAATCCACGGTCTCTCTGCTGGACGAATGGTTTGTGGTATTGCTCTTGAAAATAAGAACATAGATAAACAAAAACAACTGTCCGAAGAGCTTCAACAATATCCTGAACAACGTTTTGTTTATATAGAACTAGAAAATAACGTTTTCTCTTATAGCGAAATCTAAGAAATTATGGTCACTTCTAAGCTCTTAGTGACTTCTATTTTGTTTTGCAAGAAAAGGGAAGTTTTTCCTTAGAGTCTCTTGAACTTTTAAATGCCCACCTCAAGTTCGAGGCCTTATAAATCTATTGACAACCTATAGATAAACACCGGTTCAGCTCTTTTTAATCTTTCGAAGACGATTTTTAATCTCTTCAATCAGAACGGTGGGCATTTTTTCTATTCCTAGTAGTTCGAATCTCATAATTTTGATCCGATCACATAAATCTCGACCTTTTTTCTTTTCCCTTTAATTCAGAATCCAGCATACATAGTAGATCATGAGAAATAGATTCCTTCCGTAAAGAAGGAGATTCTTTACGTTTCAGAGCTTCATTCCTTAAACAAAGATACCCTGATTATGAGAATTAAATTTCTCTGCCTCTTTCAGCTTTTCTTCAACAACTCCAAGCCGCTCAGCAATGGAAGTGGATGTCTCGGATTCAGGATCGATCTTTTCAAATGGGAATGTTTTATCTAGAGAAGAATCTTTTTCAAACTTTAGATATAATAGATCGGAAGTCCGCTTCTCTCGAGATAAGAGCATAATCAAGCTAAAAGAGAGAAGAAGAAGAGCAAGAACAAAGCAGGCTAGTCCAAGAGTCAAAGCAGCCCCAGCAGAAAGTCCAACCAGACCTACCTCCAAACAAATCACAGATAAAACAGATAACGCTACTGCAAGAATAAGTAATCCTCCCGCAACTATATAGGAGTTCCTCCGCAAAGAAGTTTCTTCTTCAGGAATAGTAAAACCAACTTTAATACGATCAAATGTTAAAGAGCTCATGCTATACACCTTATTCTAGATGTTGGTACCAAAAATAGTAGCAAGTATTTATTTTAAATAGTATTTAAAATTTTGATGAAGCGGTAGTTTCTCTGCTGTCTATCTACTAAACCCTCACACTATTCACCTATAAAGTCTGTTAGATTGATAACAAACAGGCTAAGATCTATTTAAAAAGAAGGCCTAATCTCTAATCTTTCTATATTCTTCAAAGGTAGAAATAGAAATAACGTCGTGCTATTTTTAAGTGCGAACCTCTATGATGTTTGGAAATAATGCTAAGCATAATCTACAAACGAAGTCATGAATATCTTAAACCAAAGCAAAACTTATATTATCTCTAATTTTAATAACTGAAGCATTGCAAATCTAAAGGATTTTTATTTGTGAATGAATTAATTTTTGGATTTCAGACTTTCTTTATTATAGTCTTAGGAATTTTCTTTGCCTCCAGAGGAAAAGCTTGGCTTACGGGATGGTTATCCTTTCTTTCTAGCATAATGAATATCTTTGTTCTAAAACAGATCCATCTCTGGGGATTTGAAGTAACTTCTGCCGATGTATATGTCATCGGTCTTCTTACCTGTCTAAATTATGCCCGAGAACACTATGGCAAAGATGATATCAATGATGCTATGCTATGCTCCTGGGTAGTCTCCATAGCATTTTTAGTTCTTACCCAGCTACACCTGCTTTTAATACCCTCATCAAGTGATACTTCTCAAGAGAACTTCTTAGCCCTGTTTTCTTCGACACCAAGAATAGTATTAGCCTCACTAATCACCCTAATTTTCGTTCAGATTCTGGATATAAAACTCTTTACTTTACTTCAAGAAGCTTTTTCAAAACGATATTTTACGATACGCTCAACAATTTCATTACTCTTTTCTCAACTTGTTGATACCCTCCTATTTTCATTTTTAGGATTGTATGGGCTTGTGAATAATCTTTGTGACGTTATAATCTTTGCAATGCTAGTCAAGGGCATTGTTATTACACTAGCGATACCAACTCTAGTCCTAACTAAAGCTATCCTAGGTCGTCAGTTAAGAAATTAGCAGCTTCGCCTATATTCTCTAACATATACTCTGCAAATGAAAGTTAACGCACATACTAGTTTGAATAGCAAAACAAAAGTAGCCTTAAAATGAGTACCCTGAAATATCTCCAATCCAGAGTTTTTTTTCAATAAGATCTTCCTACTGCACAAACCCTATTTACTTAAAAATTTTGTCATTGTAAGCTTCTTCTTTCCTAAGAGACAAATCCCTCCTATTCTCCTTTATAGTTAAGGCTCTAATTTGGCACTTAAGTTTCATATCATCCATAAATCTAAAAAATCCCAAGCTAGAGTGGGACAAATAGAAACAGTTCATGGGATTATTGATACACCCGCATTTGTCCCGGTAGCAACTCACGGAGCGTTAAAAGGGGTGGTGGATCATAGCAACATTCCTCTACTCTTCTGTAACACTTACCACCTTCTTCTTCATCCGGGTCCAGAGACAGTAGCTAAAATGGGAGGTCTGCACCAATTTATCGGACGTCAGGCCCCTATCATTACAGATTCTGGAGGGTTTCAAATTTTTAGCCTTGCTTATGGTTCTGTTACCGAAGAAATTAAAAGTTGTGGCAAAAAAAAAGGGATGTCTTCTTTGGTTAAAATTACTGATGAAGGGGCGTGGTTCAAATCCTATAGAGATGGAAAAAATCTATTTCTTTCTCCAGAGATTTCGGTACAAGCTCAAAAAGATCTTGGAGCTGATATCATTATCCCTTTAGATGAACTTCTCCCCTTTCATACTGATCAAGAATACTTTTTAACTTCGTGTTCCCGCACCTATAGTTGGGAAAAACGATCCCTAGATTATCATAGAAAAGATCCTAGACACCAATCAATGTATGGGGTAATTCATGGAGGCTTAGATCCCGAGCAACGTCGTCTCGGCACTTGTTTTGTTCAGGATCAACCATTCGATGGATTTGCTATTGGAGGCAGCCTAGGAAGAAACCTCCAAGAAATGTTAGAAGTTATTAAAATCACCTCTTCGTTTCTATCCAAAGAACGCCCCGTACACCTATTAGGAATCGGAGACCTTCCTTCTATATATGCTATGGTAGGCTTTGGGATAGACTCTTTTGACAGTTCTTATCCTACTAAAGCAGCCCGCCACGGATTAATCTTATCAAGAACAGGCTCAATCAAAATCGGCCATCAAAAATATAGCCAAGACTCTTCAGTTATAGACCCCATATGTTTCTGTTTTACCTGCTCGTCAGGAATCTCCAGAGCATACCTGAGACATCTCTTTAAAGTAAGAGAGCCTAACGCTGCTATTTGGACTTCTATACACAATCTACACTACATGCAACAAGTCATGAGAGAAATCCGTGAAGCCATCTTAAGGAACGAAATTTAATTCTATCTTCTAGATTCGAAAACTAAACATCGCTATTCTGCGCGTGCTTTTCAGAAATTCTATAAAGATTTCTTTATTATAAAAACCAATCTCATATTTATTAACATAAATTCAATTTTTATTAATAAAATAATTGTCGCTTTTTAAATTAAAATAAAATAATATTGTCACATCTTTTTTTAAAGGGGGAATTTTTCTTATGCCTACAGAAAGCATTGGAAGTCGTATAGAAAACTCGGTTAAAACAAAAGAGTCCATTCAAACTCCCGTAGTAAAAGACTACGGACATCAAATTAGCTCACCCGCTAAAGACCTTATACTCCACAATAAAGCGTCTGTAAAAGAAGCTTTATTAAGAACTATTCCAGTTTATGGATCCGTCCTAGGTGGTAAAAGAATATATAAGGCTTGGTCTACAGAAGATACCCCATGCCTGACTAGAGCTTACCACTCATTAGTCGGTGGACTCGAGCTCTCTGGACTAGGGCTGCTTGTTCTAGTATTTAAAGTACTTGCCACTGCGCTAAAGGCTTTATTCTCCAAAATTGGTAGTCTATGCTCTAAGATAAAGCAAACGAATATCAAAGGCTATCTTGATACATGTCAAAAGATCATAAAAAAAACAACGGTCAAGGATATTTTAGAATTAATGAAAGCACCCTGCTCTTTTGATCTCCAATCCTTCTTCACTAGATGCTTCAGACTTCAAAATAGATTTATAGACAAAGGCCTCGCTCAGGAATAGGGTTGGGAACACTCATCCCTATTGTAAATATATAAAAAAATTAAGCAGCGATTTTATAAAGTCTTTGCTTTTTATTTAATATGAATTGATCCTTCGAAAGTAGACCTTACTAAGAAAAAGAGTGATCCAGCTATCTAGAAAACTTACTTTTAAAAAACTATTATCCATAAAAGACTTTATATCGATTATATCGTCCACTCTCTATTCACAACAGTGAAAAGGGTATTCTATACCCTAATATAAAAATTTGAAGCAAGAAATACTAAAAAATATACAGCTTTAGGAAGTCTTTTCCTTTTATTTAAAATAATACTTACCATTTCAAAGCTTTTAATTTGTCATAAATTAATCAATTTTTATTGGAACCACGACAACGATCCTTCACTTATAAGATATGGTTTCGAAAGAGATGACTATAATCTAAAGAATCCGTTCTCAGAATGCATTTTAGCAAATTGCAGTGCTATAAAAAAGGCCTTTTGTCGCGCTCTCCCTGTCGTGGGATCAATTTTAGGAGCAGCCCGAGTGTACAGCGCCCTATCTGTAAGTTCCTCTGAAGATAATTTACTTAATAAATGCGTGCAGACAATCTTTGGAATTTTAGAAGCTTTCGGTTTAGGAATCCTTCTTCTTGCATTGAAAATAATCTTCACAATTCTCCTTATTATACCTCTTTTTATTAAGGACCGAATCCGATGATAATAAAAAAATAGGGAAAGCCTGTTGTCGCCCTTTCCCTCTCCTTAAATCAATTTTAGGATTCGCCTGATTTACAGGGCCCTATTTGTAAGTTCCTCTAAAGATAGCGTAGCTTCTAGACGCGCACACATGATCTGCGGATTTTAGAAATTTCCAGTTACTGCTTCATAAATTTTTTCAATAAATCTGTTAATTTTTAATAAAAAAGAAAATAGAATATTTATTGAGAATTTTGCTAAAATGTTTCATTAAAAAATGAAGAACTGTTATGTTAATAAGGCAATACAGAAGTGATGGTGAATTTGTTCAGAAAACAAAAACCACCCCGACTATAATTAAGTTAGGTTTTGTAAGAAGTAGTGAAGATGGTTTAACTGAGCCTATTAATGAAATAATCTTAAAGACTTCTACCTCCAGCAAAAATGCTATTTTTCGCTCCATCCCTATCTTAGGGTCAATTTTAGGAGCAGCCCGAATTTACAGCGCGCTTTCTACAAACGATGTTTTAGATGAACCATCTGAAAAAGTTTGGCATACTATAATCGGAGTTTTAGAAATCCTAGGTCTAGGAATCATTATCCTCTTATTTAAAATTATTCTTACTATTCTATATTACCTATTTTCTAGATTCATTGGTTGTTAAAAAATGTCATTTTTAATTTATGCTAAAAAGATAAATCAATGCGGTCAAGCAATCTTATTTTCATAGAGAGTACTATGCACCTTCCCGAAGTCTTTAGAGAGGGATTTGTTCGCGATCATCACGGCTTATCGGAAGCTTCAGATTGGCTACTTTCCTCACAAACTGCTCTTATTCGCTCTCTTCTGGGGATTGTACCTATTTTAGGTAATATTCTTGGAGCAGGTCGACTCTACAGCGTTTGGTATACAAGTGACCAGGATTGGAAAAAACAAGTGGTTTGGCACACCATATTTGGGGTTCTGGAAGTCCTGGGTCTTGGAATTATTGCCTTAGCATTAAAGATTCTCTTAACTTTTACTTACTATTTTTTAAAGGTTCTCTGGAACATTTCGTATAAACTGTTTGACATCTTTTCTACACTAGTCCCCAACTCCTCCATAACAATTTAGAGCTTTTTCGCACTTATAAAATTTAAAATTAATAAAAAATCAAAGCACTTAATTTTATCACTAAAAATTCTATAAACCCAAAAGAAACAACTATATAACCTTCTTTAACAGGGCGTAAAAAATACTGACAATTCTCGAAAATGCACATTGGTAGCTGCCCCTTTTAGTTTGATTCCTCTCTAAATACTCTTACCATCGATAGAGATAATTATTCTTTCAATTGTTCCTGAACTTACTGCAGAAAGTACTCTTAGGCCTTGGAATAGGCAGTTTGATCTTAGGAATAGGATTATGTAGGTTTGGCATATTTATTAGTCAGACGTAAAAAAAGCAGCCAAGCCCCCCTAGAAATTTCTCCAAAATCTTCAAATGAAAAAGTCTCTTTACCTCATAAACCCCAAATTAAACTATAATGCTAGCCAAGAAATTCTTAGAAAAACACACGGATCTTCTATCCCCCTATTTCTTCCAAAGAATAAAAGTGAGAAATTATCAGAAGCAACTATGAAAGAGGCAACCAAGACAGCCTCTTTCATAAAAAAGCAGCTTTAGAATCTAAAGAGAAAATAACAGAGTTTGCAAAACAAGGGGAGACTGATAGAGATAATAGAAAAAAATAATTCAGCAACAGACAGAAGAGGCTAAACAACGCATTCGAGATCAAATGGAGATTAACCAAGCAGCAATAAGAAAAAGAAAAGAAGAAGTAGCTAAAAAGGTAAATTACTTTGAGCACAACATATTCCGATCTCTGCTGCTGTATAATTTTTCTACGATTGCGACTGCCTAGAACCCTCTTCTACACCGAAAAGAACAATCCTTCCGCTATTCCTTTTATAGGACCCATGATCGATCTAGGAAGGCTCTTTAGGATCTGAGTGATCCCCTATTTTATTCTTAAGGCCTCCAGATTCTTTATTCCTAGTAGAACCTACCTTTCCTATGGTTGTTCTTGAAAGGGTCAATAGACATACAATTGCCCCAAAAGCTAGAACAGATGCCATAGGTATAGTCACATAGCTAAAGAGAAAAATCTTTGTCGAGCAAGATACTCTCCCACAAATATCTAATTGCATGCCTGGAATCTCTTGCAAGAAAACTTGATAAATAGAGATCGCTAAACCCAGAACTGCTTGAGGAAGGACGTACAACTTAATTGAAGAGTCCTCACAGTAAGCGGAAATCCCCAAAATACAAGTTAGTGGAAACAAGCAGATCCTCTGATAATAGCAAAGAATACAAGGCTCTACATTAAGAATATAGCTATAGAAAATACTAATTAAAGTACCAGTACAAGAAATAACCCAAGCAAAATATAACGCGTAGCTACGTATAAAATTAATCACTCTGATCTCCTTCAATAGCTTGCAACTGACGGATATGTTGAATAGCTCTTTCTATTTCATGAAATGTAGGATCTTCGATTAAGTAATCTCCGACTACAGCCGTTGGCGTTGCTAATTGTCCTCCTAAAACCTGGGATCCATATAAATTATTCTTCTTAATCTGCTCATTGTACTTCCCAGAAGCTACACACTGCTCCAAACCTTTAGCATTAATACTACGCCCAGAATTTGTTTTTAAACCCTCAGCCAACTTAGCAAGGACTTCAGAACTAGCCCAGTGGGAGCCTTCCTCTTTAGGATACGTTAAAATACGATGAAAATATTCCATATAGGCGTTTGTATCTTCCTGACGTGGATCGTGATGATAAATACAGAGCAATGCTTGAGCTGCGGGTTTAGATCCTCGGATGAAACAGACAGGAATCAAAGTAAATGAAATCTCTCCAGTATCAATATAATGCTTCTTTAACAAAGGAAACACTTCGGTAGTAAATTCCGCGCAGGCAGAACAAGAAGGCTCCTCAAATACAGTAATATTTATAGGAGCATAAGGATTGCCTATCGTGGGAAAGTGTTTTGCATTTGTAGGAATATGGGCTTTAGGGGGCAAAATCGTATGTTTCTTATGTATCATGAAACCAAAACAAACTATAAAAAACATCGCAGTGCACAAAACTAGGATCTTTTTATTCAAAGGGCCTCGTAAAGATGAATTTCTTAATCGGTTAATAAAACAAAAAATATAAAATTCAAAAGCGTTTTCTTTTTAAAGAAGTAAGTAGAAAAGTTTTTCCCTTCAGTTTAAGAAGATGACCTCTACTTTTTACCTATGAAACCAGAAATCTGGTTAAAAGTACTTCCACTTTTATTTTTCTGTTTTTATTAAGAAAGAAAAACCGAGGTCTAAGATTTATGGACAAAGAAAAACTAGAAAATATTTACCGACATTTTCGTTACCGTTTTTTAAAGCTCAGTATCCTCCCAGCATTTCTTGGTGTCCTACTTCTATGTTCCCCAAATACCTTAAATTATGCACAAGTCGATGCCATTTTTTCTGACCGTTTGTGCGGTTTTTTACTTATTTTCTTAGCTATTGCCTCCTTAATAAAACGTTCTCTCCTCTGGTTAGGAGCTCCACTAGGCATCTGGGTCACTCTTTTCGCTTGTGTTGCAGGACGGTCTCCTACTATTTTTGCAAACGATACTCTCATTGGCTTTGCAATTCTTGCCGTAGTATGTATTTCTCCTACACGCCCTGAAGCCCTTGAAGTGGGCCCAACCTTACCTGAAGGTTTTTCTTATAATCCTTCCGCCGGAGGACGCAGAGCAGCAGTGTTATTCCTTAGCTTACTTGGCTGGTTAGAAGCTCGGTACCTTACTGCTGCAAGCCTCGGTATTGCATCCAAATCTTCCAAATTCTTACTATTATATTCGTCTATAATGACTGTATACTCTCTTCTAGTAGTTCTCTCTTTAGCAGGAAGTGAGCGTCGCTGGCATACAAGACCAAAGATCGTAATTGCTACAGCCCTAGCCCTAATAGGCGTCATTATTCTAACTCTTCTGCCTATCATCCTACACGAACTCCGCCATGATTGTTGGCTCTGTCTTTGCCTAACTATAGAACCTGCATTCGCTGTCGTCTTTGCCTATGATGAAACCCGGGCAACCTTACGCTATATTTCTCAATTTTTAGGAGATAAACGAGCCCTTGCTAGAGCATCATTCTTTGGATCAGAATACTACAAACATACTCTATCTTGGGAAGAAAGAACTGTACTTCCTCTAAGAAAAGCCTACAAACAAGCATTTGAAGGCATCTCCTTCCCAATCAACCAGTTACTTGCTATCGTAATTGCTGCTATTTTTGTAAAAGTCAATAGCACTATGAGCCTACCTACTTTTTCTAAAAATTTTCTAAATATATGTTGTTGGTTTATTATCGTGCTCTTCATCTTAGCTTTTGCAGAAAGTCTTCGTCACTTGCGTTGGATGAATCTGATCTTCGCCGCAGCTATTTTACTCTCTCCAGCACTCTTTCATATTCCTTTAGAATCTCCGATGTTTTTACCCACGATCATCACAGGATTTATTTTAATTGTGCTATCTATAGGAAAAATACAAAGAAATAAACATAAGTCCTAAAAGACTCACTTACACGCCTAAACTAGAAGCTGGGCGACGAAGAATTGGTCTGTTGGGCTTTTTGTTCCTCTTTCTTAGCTTCGCGTTTGTCACGCTTTTCTTTTTGATGTTTGCTCATATAGATATTCTCCTTAGCACGCTCTAAAGCTTTTTGAATCAGCTCATCATGTTTTGAAGATTCAGGAGAATCCTTCTGTGGAATAATCTTAAGTGTTTTACCTAAAATCATAGAAGAAAATCTTTTACTATATTCAGGCACCAGCAACTTGGATTCTATATAGAGAGCAAGAGTTTTCTTATCAGGAGTTTCCTTTTCTCCTTCACAGTAGTTCTGCAGTTCATTGTAATTGCTTTGTGTAATCCTACCATGGAGAGCCAAAACTTCCTTATGGTGGGAGTAAGCATAAATATTCAACGGCAAAACAAGAAGAACAAAGACCAAAATTGAAGGTAATAGCCAAGGAAGAATCACCTCGTAAAGAATAGATACCCCTCCAAGAGGAGCGCCCAAAAGCACAGACCCTAAAACAAAACCAAAAATACAAAATATAAGAAGTACCACAGCGCAAATTGCAGCAGGAGCTCCACACCAAAGATGATTAGATATTTTCTTATAGCAATCTACTTTCTTCTCCATAGTAAGTACAACACGACGATTTAAAGAAGAAGGAGGAGAAACAAGAGGCTGTAAACTCATCTATATAGGTGCTCTTTTAAATCTTGGATTAAATGTAGCCCACTATTTAAAGATCTCATTGAAGGATCCAGAGGAACAGGCGTTAGTGTTTTGTTCTTCATTACAAACAGGGCGTCCCCTAAATATAAAACATCATGAAAGTCGTGAGTAACAAGAAGCACCGTTTTGTTTTCTTTCTGTGCTAAGGCAACAATATCTTCGTAGAGTTGCTCTTTAAGTAATACGTCCAAAGAAGAAAAAGGCTCATCTAAAAGGAGCACGGGCTTTGAAGACAAGCACTGAGCAGCAAGGGCTATACGCTGCCTTTGCCCCCCTGAAAGCTCATCTGGATAACGATCAAGAAGTAGTGCGAGATCGAAATTGTGTATAATCTCTTGAAGGCGTTGATGAGACAAGGAATTTTCACTTGTATTGAAGCCAAGTTCTGTTGGTAACATCATATTTTTTAAAGCCGTACGCCAAGGAAGCAAGGCGTCTTTTTGCTGCATATAGGCAACATTTTTTCGAGTTAAGGGATTGCCATTCCATAGAAGTTCCCCCTTTTGTAAAGGTAAAAAACCCGCAAACAAACGAAACAAAGTAGTCTTTCCCACCCCAGAACTTCCTAAAATAATCGTAATAGTTCCCGGAGATGCTTCAAAGGAAGCATTTTCTAAAATGACATGATTGTTATAGGAATAACATAGACGATGAGCTTGCAACATGGGACAGCCTCTATCTTCAATAAAAATGAAGGCTTGCGGTTACCAAGACTTGAACTTGGGACCTCGACATTATCAGTGTCGCGCTCTAACCAACTGAGCTATAACCGCGATTGGAGACTAGGAGATTCGAACTCCTGACCTTCTGAATGCAAATCAGACGCTCTACCAACTAAGCTAAGTCCCCATCCATCCCATAAAGGAAAAGAAAGAATGATTTTACTGATCAAGATATTTAAGCTCAACAAAGAAAGTGTATGAAAATCTCACCCTTAATGAGCTGAACAAAGTTCTTTTAATACACTTTTTAATAGCGTATCCATATAAATTTTACTTACCTCACTTTGAAGATGCTTCCAATCATTGTTACTCCGTGATTCTAAAGGATGAGGAAGAAGGATATTCACTCCTAAACAAGGAATACTATATTCATAGCATACCTGAGAGACAGCACCGCTGACACTATCAAAACCATAAATCTCAGGGTACAATTTTTGGAGAGAAAGAAAATAGTTTCGCGACATAGCGAAAGACTCTCCGGTAGCAACTAACCCTTCCATTAAGGAATGTTCTGTTTTTGTTGTTGATTTCAAATACCCGTGAACCTTCAGAAGCTCCTCTATTTCTTTTTTATGAACAGAGACAAACTCTTCGCCTCCACGAAGAATTGCTTCCCGATGAACTTCACTAGTTGCAAAAATACTCTTTTTAATGTCTGGAATCTCAAATCTATCAAAGAAAGGCCTCACATCTGCATCATAATTAATATAGCCTTTAGAAATTAAGACATTGCCAAAACGACTATTTTCAGATCTAGAATAACACGAGCCAATAATTAAAATAAGATCCACACGGTGTTTAAGAATCATATTACAAGCAACAACAGCTGAGGAGACTTTATTCGGCCAAAGAGCGGAAACTACAAAATATTTTCCAAAAGAGTCCCCAGAATAATAAATTCTCTGTCCTTCTAGCGACTTTTTACTATGAGAAAACCAAGGAATTGGACATTTAGCATCAAAAGAAACTGGTGTCACCTCTGGCAAGGCAAAAATAATACCTATACGCCTCAAAGGACTGTGTTTTTCTTCTAAAATAGTGAAATTATCAGCAGAGAATACTGCTAAAGGAAAAGAGTAAAGAATAAGAAATAGAAGATGACGCATAAGAAATTTCTTCTAAATTAAAGATGCTGTTTTCCCACTGTATAAGAAAAACATCTGTTAAATAGAATTAAAAAAACGAAAGCAAATCTCTTGTCTCTACGCACTCGCCTCAAACTCTTCTGAATTTTGTTCTTCGTTTTTAAATGGCAATCATCAATTTCAACTATAAGAAAAGTATTAAGCCAGGTTTTAAATACCAGACCTCCAACTTAAAGAGAGGCCTCTCTATATTCATGGGCTAGGATTAAAAAATTCTTAACAAAAATTGAACTTTGGCTTTTTCTGAGAAATGAGAGAGCTAGAGAGTCTACGATGCGTTGGGAATATAAATAGAAACACCACTGCGGCCAGCAGAGATTCTTAACTCACAACTCCTAATAAATTCATAATTTTTTATAGACTTACTCTCTTTTTGATAGCAGAAGGAATCGTTCTTGGTTCACGTATCTTAGTAATTTTAAAAGACTGAGAAAATGCTTCGTATTCTTTATCCAAAGCCTGAGGATTCTTATTTTTATAAACCATAAAGACTTGATAAAGAGTGTGGTTCACAGAAATCAACATTCCTCTAAAATAAATATCTTCGCAAACAATCCAAAATTCCAAAGCCCTATGTCCTTGAATTTGCGTTGCTTGCATAAAAAGAACCTGCGATTCAGGGAGAGCCTGCATCATTCCTGAAAAACCTTCTTGAAGATTGAGCTCAGGACGACTTATGTCCACTTTTTCAGGATATTCCCATACAGAGACTACGTAAACAGTATTGTCTGAAAGAGTCTCTGTTACATAGGTATCGTAACGTATGGTAATCTCAGATTGAGGAACCTCTACAATTTGACCTGAATGATCGGGATCCCCAGGAAATTCCACAGAAAACCCGCAACTTGATGTATAGTCATAGCGTTTCCACAAAAGACTCTCTTTAACTGGGGAAATTAGCGCCCCTTCCTGAAGCTCTTTTTTTGAGAACCATCCTTTGATTTTCCCCAAAAAACCTGATCGAACCTCTGCTCCTATCCCTAGTGTAGGATGAAAAGCTAGAATTGATATTACTATAGATAATAAAGCCTTTTTGCAACTTAGTAACATAATAAAATAAAAAACAAAACAAGATAACTAATTTAATGGTATCTCTTCTAGATTTTTATTTTGTAAAACAAAATGCTTTTTTCAGAAAAATAAAAAAAATATTGCGTTTTATAATATTTATCAGAATAATCCCAATAATCTTAAACATATAAATTTTTGTTAGGTACCTCCTTATGAATAAGCAAGAATCTGAAAATCTGTGTATTGGAGTTTTGCCCGCCCGCTGGAATAGTAGTCGTTTCCCAGGAAAGCCTTTGGCTAAAATTCTTGGAAAGAGCGTAATACAAAGAGCTTATGAAAATGCTTCACAAAGTTCTCTATTAGATAAAGTTGTTGTTGCTACTGATGATCAACGTATTATGGACCACGTTGCCGATTTTGGTGGTTATGCTGTGATGACCTCCCTTACATGCTTGAACGGCACAGAACGGACAGGCGAAGTAGCTTTAAATTACTTTCCTAATGCTCAAATTATTGTAAATATTCAAGGAGATGAGCCCTGTCTAAAAGCCGAAGTTGTTGATTGTCTGGTTCAAAAGCTCAAAGATTGTCCTGAAGCAGAGCTTGCTACTCCTATAGCACTTACCACAGATCCTGAAGAAATTTTAACAGAAAAAAAAGTAAAGTGTGTTTTTGACTGTAAGGGGCAGGCTCTTTATTTTAGTCGCAGCCCTATTCCTTACATTCTTAAAAAAGCAACTCCAATATATCTTCATATTGGAGTCTATGCTTTTAAAAGAGAGGCTCTTTTCCGCTATCTAGAATATAGCTCAACTCCTCTAAGCGATGCTGAAGATCTTGAGCAACTCCGTTTTTTAGAACATGGAGGCAAGATCCATGTTTGTACTGTAGATGCAAAAAGTCCCTCTGTTGATTATCCAGAAGACATAGACAAAGTAGAAAAATATATCACATGCCTTTCAAATGCATATTCTTAACTGGAGGAGTAGTCTCCTCATTAGGGAAAGGGTTAACGGCAGCATCTTTAGCTCTAATTTTAGAACGTCAACGACTTAAAGTTGCCATGTTAAAATTGGATCCATATCTTAATGTGGATCCAGGAACTATGAATCCCTTTGAGCACGGAGAAATCTATGTTACAGATGATGGGATTGAGGCAGATCTTGATCTCGGTCACTATCATAGATTTTCTTCTGTTGTACTTTCTAGACATTCAAGTGCAACTTCAGGACAAATTTATGCTCGCGTCATTAAGAAGGAGCGTGAGGGTGATTATTTAGGAAGCACTGTACAAGTTATTCCTCACATTACTAATGAAATCATTGAAGTAATTTTAGATGCAGCTGAAGAACACTCTCCTGATGTTCTTATTGTAGAAATTGGAGGTACCATAGGAGATATTGAATCCCTTCCATTTCTAGAAGCAATCAGACAATTTCGCTATGATCATGCCGAAGATTGCCTGAATATTCATATGACCTATGTCCCCTATTTAAAAGCTGCTGACGAAGTTAAAAGTAAGCCCACGCAACACTCTGTGCAAACTTTGCGAGGTATTGGCATTATTCCTGACGCGATTCTATGTCGCTCTGAAGAATCTCTAACTCCAGAAGTTAAATCTAAAATTAGTCTATTTTGTAATGTTCCAAATCGAGCTGTTTTTAACGTTGTAGATGTAAAACATACCATTTATGAAATGCCCTTAATACTTGCTCAAGAGAAAATTGCTAATTTCATAGGAGAAAAACTAAAACTAGCTACTGTTCCAGAAAATCTTGACGACTGGAAAGCACTCGTAAACCAACTATCACAAGATCTTCCGAAATTAAAAATTGGAGTGGTTGGGAAGTATATTCAGCACCGAGATGCATATAAGTCGATATTTGAGGCACTAACTCACGCTGCTTTAAGTTTAAATCATACTGCCGAAATCATACCTATTGATGCTGAGAATGACAATCTTACTATTGAACTCTCTAAATGCGATGCGTGTTTAGTTCCTGGAGGTTTTGGCAATCGTGGTTGGGAAGGAAAAATTGCTGCAGCTAAATTTTGTCGAGAACAAGGTCTTCCTTACTTGGGTATTTGCTTAGGAATGCAAGTGCTTGTTGTAGAATATGCCCGTAATGTCTTAAAGCTTGATCAGGCAAACTCTCTTGAAATGAACCCGAAAACTCCCCATCCTATTGTATGTGTCATGGAAGGGCAAGATCCTCTACTAGCTACTGGAGGTACCATGCGCTTAGGAGCCTATCCCTGTCTATTGAAGCCAGGAACCAAAGTTCATAAGGCATATAAGGAATCTTCTCTGATTAAGGAGCGCCACCGCCATCGCTACGAAGTAAATCTAGACTACATACAGAGTTTAGAAGAGAGCGGCTTACGCGTCGTTGGAACCTGTCCTCCACAAGGTCTTTGCGAAATTATTGAGATCGCTGATCATCCTTGGATGGTTGGTGTACAATTCCACCCAGAATTCGTATCTAAACTTATTTCTCCTCATCCCCTATTTGTAGCGTTTATTGAAGCAGCGCTTGTCCATTCTAAGGATAAAAGCTATGTCTAAGTCATCTATTTATAAGGCATTCCTTGGTGTAGACTATGGGAAAAAACGAATAGGCCTAGCCTATGCAGCCGAACCCCTCTTATTAACACTACCGATTGGAAGCTTAGAAGCAGGTAAAAGTCTTAAGTTGTCAGCAGAAGCTCTTCATAAGATCATTTTAGATAGAAAGGTAACTTGTGTAGTTCTAGGGAATCCTCTTCCAATGCAAAAGGGTCTATTCTCATCTTTACAAAAAGATATCTCCCTACTTGCTGAAGCACTTAAGAATATTTCTGTGGTACAAATTGTACTATGGGATGAACGACTTTCTTCAGTACAAGCTGAACGTATGTTAAAGCAAGATTGCGGACTCAATAGAAAGCAACGAAAAGGAAAAGTAGATTCCCTTGCTGCAACATTAATCTTAACAAGTTTTCTAGAGAGTTTACCTAAAGAACTGAACTTGTAATCATGCCATCAACAACCATGTGATTTTAATTTTAGAAACTTTTTATTATTTCCGCAAGTGCAGGGACAAAAAGGAGATGGAAATGACGAATGTTGTTCAAGAAACTGGAGGTGGATCGAATCCCCTACGAACCTGTCCTCCCTGCATTTTAGTTATCTTCGGGGCCACTGGAGACCTGACAGCACGTAAGCTTTTACCTGCTCTATATCACCTTACTAAAGAAGGACGCCTTTCAGATCAATTTGTATGCGTAGGATTTGCACGTCGTGAGAAAACTCACGAACAGTTTTGCCAAGAGATGAAAGAAGCTGTTATGCAATTTTCTCCATCCGAACTAGATATTAAGATATGGGAACATTTCAAACACCGCTTATTCTACCATCGCTCAGAATTCAATAACAATGAGGGATACAAATCCCTAAAGAGCTTTTTAGAAGAATTAGATAAAAAATATGGAACGCAAGGCAACCGTCTTTTCTATCTTTCTACTCCACCCCAATATTTTTCTGAGATCATTGAAAACTTAAATAAGCATAAGCTTTTCTATGAAAATCAAGATCACGGGAAACTCTGGTCTCGTGTCATTATAGAAAAACCTTTTGGAAGAGATTTAGATAGTGCAAAGCAACTTCAAGAATGTATCAACCAGAACCTTGATGAAAATTCCGTTTATCATATTGACCATTATCTAGGAAAAGAAACTGTTCAAAACATCTTGACTGTACGTTTCGCGAATACTATTTTTGAATCCTGTTGGAATTCGCAATACATTGACCATGTCCAAATCAGTTTGAGTGAAACGATTGGCATAGGGTCTCGGGGAAATTTTTTTGAAAAATCAGGAATGCTTAGAGATATGGTACAAAACCATATGATGCAACTACTCTGTTTACTCACTATGGAGCCTCCTGCAATTTTTGATGCTGATGAAATCAAAAAAGAAAAAATTAAAATCCTCCAACGCATCTCACCATTTTCTGAAGGTTCTTCGATTATCCGTGGACAATATGGTCCAGGAATAGTTCAAGGAGTCTCTGTCCTTGGCTATCGTGAGGAAGAAAATGTGGATAGAAATTCTCAAATAGAAACGTACGTAGCTTTAAAAATATTAATTAATAATCCCCGTTGGCTTGGGGTCCCTTTCTATTTACGTGCGGGAAAACGACTCGCCAGAAAATCTACTGATATTTCTATTATTTTTAAAAAATCACCCTACAATCTATTTGCAGCTGAAGAGTGTTCCCGTTGTCCAATAGAAAATGATTTGTTAATCATTAGAATTCAACCAGACGAAGGTGTTGCATTGAAATTCAACTGTAAGGTTCCTGGAACTAACAATATTGTCCGTCCTGTTAAGATGGACTTCCGTTACGATAGCTATTTTCAAACTACAACTCCAGAAGCATACGAGCGCCTATTATGTGATTGCATTATAGGTGATCGTACGCTATTTATTGGTGGAGATGAAGTTATGGCTTCTTGGAAGATTTTTACTCCTGTATTAGAGGAGTGGCAGCAAGATTCCCTCTCTTCCTTTCCGAACTATACTGCGGGATCCTCGGGTCCTAAAGAAGCCGATGCTTTAATTGAAAAAGATGGAAGAGCCTGGAGACCTTTGTAGATAATCGTATATAAACAAACACCCTGAGATCGATAAGAATGCTAAAAAAATAGGGATCGAGACTATGGCAACACTGATAAATTTCAATGATACGAATAAGCTCTTGCTTACAAAGCAACCCTCTCTATTTATAGATCTTGCTAGTAAAGATTGGATCGCTTCTGCGAACCGCGCAATTAAGCAGCGGGGAGCATTTTATGTAGCACTGTCTGGGGGAACTACTCCTCTAGAAATCTACAAAAATATTGTTATAAACAAAGATAAACTTACGGATCCTAATAAAATTTTTCTATTTTGGGGAGATGAAAGATCAATACCCATAACATCCTCAGAAAGCAATTATGGCCAAGCCATGAGCATACTTCGTGATCTGAATATCCCTGAAGAGCAAATATTTCGTATGGAAACAGAAACTCCTAACGGAGCGAAAAAATACGAGGGGCTTATAGAAAATAGAGTGCCCGAGTCTAGCTTTGACATGATTATGCTAGGGGTAGGAGAAGATGGTCATACTCTTTCTCTTTTTTCCAATACCCCAGCTTTAGAGGAGGAAAATCGTCTTGTTGTCTTTAATTCTATTCCAAAGTTAGAAACAGAAAGAATGACTCTAACGCTTCCTTGCATACACAAAGGCAAACATGTTGTTGTTTACGTTCAAGGAGAAAATAAAAAACCTATCCTCAAAAGTATCTTGTTTTCTGAAGGCAGAGAAGAAAAACTCTATCCCATAGAGCGTATAGGTAGGAATCGCTCGCCTCTATTTTGGATTATTTCTCCCGAGTCCTACGATATTGCGGACTTTGATAATAT
The DNA here is from genome assembly GCF_002817655.1 of Candidatus Chlamydia corallus. Taxonomy (NCBI): domain Bacteria; kingdom Pseudomonadati; phylum Chlamydiota; class Chlamydiia; order Chlamydiales; family Chlamydiaceae; genus Chlamydia; species Candidatus Chlamydia corallus. Next base: position 199 of record NZ_NWQK01000005.1, on the reverse strand, counting down.
CTCTTCAATATATAAAATGGACGTCCTTTAAAGCTTCCATTTACAGAAAGACCACTGTAACGACTGTGGCAAAAGAAAGCAAAGATAGTCCCAATAGTAATAGGCGTCTTGGGTGCAATTCCAAAACATCTGGAGCACCACTTGAACACCATCGGCTGGTTGAATTCTAATGATTAACAAATCATTTTCTATTGGACAA
>NZ_NWQK01000004.1 GCF_002817655.1 Candidatus Chlamydia corallus | reverse complement strand
GAGAGAGTTAGGAATGCTGGGGATGAGGGAGCTGGCTCTGTAAGCTCCCCAATGTTACCGCCTCAAGGATCTAGTAGTAATATGGCTGTTGTCATTAAATCCTTAAGTAGGTTTTATTTAAAACAGAAAGGTTATAAAACAAGTTTTGATAACACGCAATAAATCATTCTATTATTTTTTAACGCAAAAGCATGCTTCCCTGCAAGATAGGAGAAAAATATTTAAAAAAAATGATCCTTTGAAAAAGGTGTGGGGATAAAAATCGTTGAAAGTTTATGTAAACAATGCCAAATTTTGTCTTAGTTCATGCTGCTGAGGAAGATATCTCGGCTATTTTTACACTGAGAAGCTTACTAAAGACGATAAAGCGGATCCTCTGAGAAGAGCCAAGAAGAAATCAGTTCGGGACACGGAAAAGAAATATTGTAGGTACTTTGGTGATACTTTGCTTCACAGAACCTAAATCCTCAGCACTTCTCCATAATTTTACGGGTCGTGTAAGGACAAGTTCGTTCGGACCAGAAAGGTCGGAGGCAATACAAAGCTCCGCACAGGAAGGCAAAGAATTTAGAAGAGACTCAAAGGTATAGATATTGCGATAAGGAGTTTCTATACAAACGGAAGTAGATCCCTGTTGGGAGGCTACCGCTTTTTTTATCGACTTTAAACGTTCCTTGGGGCTTTGTGGTAAATATCCCAAAAATATAAAACTCTGGGAGAACAAGCCTGAAAGCATAAGGGCTAGGGTGATGGAACAAGGGCCTGAAAACGCCTGTACAGGAATTCCCAAAGCACGTGCACGATGAACTAAACTAGCTCCAGGGTCCGCAATACAGGGAAGCCCTGCATCGGAGATCAGTCCCCAGTTTTCTCCGTGTTTTACTATAGGCTCTAGATAAAAATCCCAAGCCTTGGGCAAGCGCGCATGCTTACTGAGAATAGCAAGAGGAAATTTATGGACTTCGGGAAGTTTCCATAAACTTAGAAAGGCCCTGCCCCCACGATCACTTTCTACAATCAAGCCATTAAGTTTATGGACTACCTCTCCTATAACAGGAGGGAGAGTCTCTACAGCACGATTCCCGAGAGTGTTGGGAAGAAGATATAAAGTCACAGTTTAGCCATCCTAATCACTACAGTTTCCAGAGCTATTATAGGGTCTTGGATATTATTTTTAATTAAAGTTTCTGTATAAAATAAAGCACTTAGGGCTTGGTGCAGTCTCTCCTTACCATAAAGGAGGAAGACTCGGTGTTTGTTTTCTTTCGAGCCCTCTTCAAGACTACGTAAACCATAGAGACATTGGGTACGAAGAAAAGCAATAATCCCCAAGGGATCTTCACCATCCTCGATTAAAAAATGTAACTGCTGATGCCCCTCAACAGCATCTCTCTTCAATAGGGAATCGCGAAATTTCCATAAGGAAGACTTCTCTTTTTGCACAACCAACTCTTTAATATCGGAGTGATCCAATGCCTTTTTCTTGCCAACCGAACAAAGTAGCTTATCAAATTCACTGAGGATATCATGGAGAGAAGTCGAAGCAAGTGTACGCAAAAACAAAGATGCCAGTGATTGGGGACACGAAATTCCCAGACGTTCCGTCCTTTGCAAGAGAAGACGTATAATTCTCTTCTGACGATCTGCAGACCACTCTCCGAATAAATTCAAAGAAAGAGCGGAGGGCAATGCTTTTGATAGTCCTCGAAAGCATTCCTGCTTCGTTGTAATCATCAGAATAGTAAGATGAGGTTGAGGATTCCTAACATAGTGGCTTAAAAAATCCTTAGTTGCTGGAGGCAATTTTTCTGCATGGATAATTCCCAGAGTCTCATGCACTCGAAACAATGCGAAAGTCTCCGTCCAAGACATCAGAGTTTCTGGCATGAGTCCCTGACCATCAATCTCTTGGAATTTCTCAGAGATTAGCAATTCGATCAAAACGTCTTTATCATCTTCGAAAGCACTCCCTATAAGAGCTATAGCAGGTAATTGCTCTGCATAAACTTGGGAAAAGTCATCAAAATTCGTTAGGGATTTTTGCATCAGGGTAAAGTCAAAAAGGTACTATACTGAACCTACTATACGTATTTTCCTTCCAACTGTACAACATGAATCCTTAAGATCTCCGAGAGAATTCGAGAAGATCTCGATCGATACGGGTTTTGACCTTAAAAAGAAAACGGGAAGGGAGTGAAACTTTCCCCCTTCCCGTTAACACAAGCAATAATGCGAAAATCACAAATTATCGAGTCATCATTTTGATCAGTTGGTGACGCCAGCCATGAGCTGTACGGACACGGCTTTTAGAGCCATGCTTTCTCGTAGCTGTTGAAGAACATACGCGTTTGCAACTGGGTGTGTGCTTATGATTTTTGTGGCATGCTAAAGCACAGGCTGCTGATTTCTTAGCAGAACCTTTAGCAGCTGTAGTTTTTCTAACTGCAGGCTTCTTAGCAACAGTCTTACGAACTGTTCTTTTAGCTGTAGTTTTCTTTGCTACTGTCTTTTTAGCAGCTGTCTTACGAACTACACGTTTAGCAGCAACTTTTTTAGCCGCAGGCTTCTTAGCAACAGTCTTACGAACTGTTCTTTTAGCTGTGGTCTTCTTTGCTACTGTCTTTTTAGCAGCTGTCTTACGAACTGCAGGTTTTTTCACAGCGGTTTTGCGAACAGTAGCTTTTTTAACCGTACGTTTAGCCGCAACTTTTTTAGCAGGCTTTCGTACAGCTCTTGAAGCTGTCTTTTTACCGCTCTGTTTTTTTTGCGCTCCAATCATCTTCATTCCCCTAATTAGACAGGTAATTACTTACCAGATCTATCGACAGAGGCGATTGAAAACTTTAATAAAAAAAGATTTTTATTTTACTAATTAGTAAAACAAAAATCTTTATTAAAACATAAATAAATAGAATATAGCTACTTAGAAAGCTTCTTATCTAAATAATAAAGAATAGAACGAACACCAAAACCTGAAGCATATTTCGGATAATGGTCTTCTTCTTTTTCACGATATGCGGTACCTGCGATATCAAGATGTGCCCAGGGTACCAAAGATTCTTCTAAAAATCTCTGTAAGAATAACGCTGCTGTAATAGCCCCTGCACGGTTATTCCCTATATTTTTCATATCGGCAATATCAGAATGGAATGCTTTATCATACTTCTTGACTAAAGGCATTCTCCATAACGGTTCAGAGGTTTCGGCTGACGCCTCTAAAAGATCTTCAGCTAAAACATCATTATTACAAAATAAACCTGCAACCTCTTCTCCCAGAGAAACTACCATAGCGCCCGTGAGAGTTGCAAAATCTATAATACGTGTGGGCTTACAATATTTTAAAGCATAAGAAATTGCATCCCCAAGGATAAGGCGTCCCTCAGCATCGGTACTACAAATCTCAACAGAAAGCCCTGACATCCCCACATAGACATCACCCATTTTATAGGAAGCTCCATCAATAGCATTCTCTGTAGCAGGAATAATTCCTGTCACATTTATAGGAAGCTCCAAAACTGCTAGTGCCGAGAGAATCCCTAGCACTGTAGCGCCTCCTGCCATGTCTTCTTTCATAGTAAGCATGGATTTTCCAGGCTTGAGGTCTAAACCCCCAGAATCAAAAGTTACTCCTTTTCCTATCAACACAGTGTGATCTTTAGACTTGGGGCGTCCTTGATAACGGAGGATTATAAACTGCGGATCTACACAAGCACCCTTAGAAACAGCCAGTAATAATCCCATCTTCTCCTTGACAATGGCATCTTTTCCTAAGACCTCAGTATCAATACTAGGGAACTTTTTACCCATGTTCAGAGCAATTTCTGCTAATTTTTTAGGGGTAATTGCATCAGCATTCCCGTTCACAAGATCTCGCGTGAGATATACACCTTCAAAAATGGCTTCTTCTTTTCTAAATATAGAATCAGCTATCTTAGGAACAATGCCAAAAACTGTGACTTTAGAAAGGAGAGATTCAAGATTTCGATCTATCTTACTATAACGAGGATAATCGTAGTTTAATGACAAGATTCCAGAGGACAACCCTACCAAGAATTCCTCAGCAGAAAGGCGTAATTCAGAAATCGTAGGTAAAATGATATTTACTGTTTTACACTTTGCTTTACGCAATACTCGAGTCAGTTTAGCATACGTTTGGAAAACAGAATCTGAAGTTAGCTCTTCGCTCTTCCCTAAACCTAATAGGACAATCCGTTTTTCTTTAGCTTTAAGGCTACCATAGAGGAGCTCAATGTCCCCGTTCTTTCCCTGAAAGTTCTCCAAAGCAGGAAGATAGGAAGGCTCAAATTCAGCTTCAAAAGAAGCTGCATTTTGTGCATCCTTAAAATGCCAAAAAGGCAGAACTATAGCGTCTGCCTTAACACGATTACGTGCAGAAGCCTGAGCATGAAATAAAACCACAAACTCTCTCCTTAAGATAAAAACATCAAATGACTAGAAATTAAAAAGGAACATCTTCGCAGACATATTGCTGTTCTTGACCGTAACCAGCATACATATCTTTATCTTTAATAGCTTCTGCATCCAGTGCCTCACCTTCAAATCCTACTGACACAGATTCGTATGCTGTCTGATTGTGGTTCTCTTCTAAAGATGGAGAACGGGTTCCCTCATTACGACCGAAAGGACTAAATTTCAAAGAATCTACGCTAATCACTAAAGAAGATTGTGGCGAACCATCTTTGCTCATGTAACTCTCTATAGAGATGTCCCCAGCAACAATGATTCCAGAGCCTTTCTTCAAATAAGGAAGCATTTTATCATAGCGATTATGCCAAATATTGCACTTACACCAGACAGTTTCATCTTTCATTCCAATACGAGTCTTCACTCCCAATCTCAGAGTAACCACACGTTTTCCTTTCGAAGTCATTCGTTCTTCAGGATCAGCGCCAAGGTAACCAGCAAAATGCCCAAACATCATAAGATAGCCTTTTGGATTTCTATAATCAATTTTTAATACTTCTTTATCTTTACACCTTACAACAAGGACAAAAACAAAAACTCAACAAAACTATTGCTCTTCTTCTAGAACAAGAGGTTGATCCATTGTTTAAATTAGAAAAAGGTGTAATGTCTTTACGCTTAATTAAGCACGAATACCTGTAGGAGGAGGCTGCATTCCACTACTACCCTGAGGCATTTGTGGCATTGTATCTACAGAAGGTTCTCTACCAGCACAAATATCGGTACATACGGTACGCCACTTAACAACGGTTTCAATAAACAGTTGAGCAAAAGCTTTTAATAAATTCGTTTCAGCATATTTCATATCCAAAACGCAATGCATTAGAATTAGCTGTTCTTTAGTAGCAACACCTACTCCACCTCCAGCCATCTGACCGCCAAGCATAGATCCTTCTAATAATTTCTCGTATAAGGCCAATTTCCTCTGAGTATTATCAGGGAGTCCATCTAATAGAGGAGCGTAGACATAAAGACGATCAGAATGTTCTTCATAAGTAAGGTGAAGAGAGAATTCACCATCAACAAATAAAATACACGTGTTATTCTGATCAAAAGCTACATCCGGCAGTTTTAATTCTTTAGCAAAATTTTTTAGATTTTCCTCAGCATTTTGCCTGGACATGAGGGAATCTCCTTGTAATAGATTGTTGTTGCTTCAAGTTACCACAAGAGTGATTTGTTAGTAAACGATTTCAAAGGCTTAAAATCAAAAACTTTCTTGTGTTTCTGTTGTTATTATGATATCGGATGGACAATGGAAAAAGTTTCTTCTTATCCCACACTTCCTTTACCTCTTGGGGTTTCTCAAATTTCTCCAAAACGCTATCATTTTGCTCTATATGCTTCACAAGCTACCGAAGTAGTCCTTGCTTTAACAAAAGAAAATTCTGAAGTCATAGAAATTCCCCTTACCCCTAACAAACACCGCACAGGTGCGATTTGGCATATAGAGATCGACGGTATTTCTGATCAATGGTCTTATGCATTTCGTGTCAATGGGCCTAAAAATCATACTATGCAATACTCTTTTAAAGAGTATCTTGCAGATCCCTATGCGAAGAATATTCATTCTCCACAAATCTTCGGTTCTCAAAAAAAACAGGGAGATTATGCGTTTTGTTATTTAAAGGAAGAACAATTTCATTGGGAAGATGACAGGCCTCTTCATTTACCGAAAGAAGATATGATCATCTATGAGATGCATGTACGTTCCTTCACTCAATCTTCTTCATCTAAGGTTCATGCTCCAGGAACCTTTCTAGGAATTATTGAAAAGATCGACCATCTACATAAGCTGGGTATCAATGCTATTGAGCTTTTGCCCATCTTTGAATTCGATGAGACCGTACATCCTTTTAAAAATTCGCAATTTCCTTATCTTTGCAATTATTGGGGATATGCTCCTATAAATTTCTTTTCTCCCTGCAGGCGTTATGCCTATGCCTCCGATCCTTGCGCCCCGATTCGTGAGTTTAAAACGTTAGTCAAGACCCTTCATCAAGAAGGTATTGAAGTGATTCTTGATGTTGTTTTTAATCATACGGGCTTTCAAGGGACTACCTGCTCTTTGCCTTGGATAGATACTCCGAGTTATTATATTTTAGATGAAAATGGTCACTTTACCAATTATTCAGGCTGCGGAAACACGCTCAATACAAACCGCGCTCCCACGACCCAATGGATTCTCGATGTCTTACATTATTGGGTAGAAGAAATGCATGTCGATGGGTTTCGATTCGATCTTGCTTCTGTGTTTTCTCGTGGTCCTTCGGGATCTCCTTTAGAATTCTCTCCTATTTTAGAGGCAATTTCTTTTGATCCTTTACTTAGGAGTACAAAGATTATAGCAGAGCCTTGGGATGCTGGCGGCTTGTATCAAGTCGGCTATTTTCCCCGTGTGTCTCCAAGATGGAGCGAGTGGAATGGCCCTTATCGTGATCAGGTTAAAGCATTTCTTAATGGAGATCAAAATCTCTTAGGAACCTTTGCCTCTAGAATTGCTGGATCTCAAGACATCTATCCCCGAGGTTCCCCTACAAATTCCATTAACTACGTAAGTTGCCATGATGGGTTTACGTTATGCGACACTGTATCTTATAACCACAAACACAATGAAGCCAACGGAGAGAATAATCGTGATGGTACCGATGCGAACTACAGTTATAATTTCGGTGCTGAGGGAAAAACACAAGACCCGCTTATTCTTGAAATTCGCGAAAAACAATTACGGAATTTTTTCCTTACATTGATGGTTTCGCAGGGCATTCCTATGATTCAATCAGGAGATGAATATGCCCATACAGCTCAAGGAAACAACAATCGTTGGGCTTTAGACTCAGATGCAAATTATTTTCTCTGGGATCAGCTTACAGAAAAGCCTCAACTTATGAACTTTCTATCTGATCTCATTGCTTTCCGTAAAAAATATAAAACATTTTTTAATCGAGGCTTTCTTACCCATAAGGAAATTAGCTGGATGGATGCTCTCGGCCATCCTATGACATGGCACCCTGGAAATTTTTTAGCATTTAAAATAAAATCGCTAAAAGCCCACATTTATGTTGCTTTTCATGTGGGGACTCAAGAAATATGCGTAACCCTACCTAAGCCTTGGGTGAATTTCCTTCCTTATCAGATAGTTGCCGATAGTCATAAGGGCTTTGCTACTCAAAATCTAGCAGCACCGACAGTGTCATTACAACCTCATACCACCTTAATTGCGGTAAGCCGCGCGAAAAACGCTACCTAATGTCACCATCTATTTCTTCATTCCAGGATTCTATAACAACAAAGTCTGCGTCCTTGTAGAACTTCTCCAGAATCTGACGAGCATTAAATCCTTCTATAGCAAGACGATCTACGTTAGACTGGAGGAGACCCTGTGCATCTATAATTAATCCTTGAGGACTGTCTAAAATTAAACGAGCTGTCCAATCTACAGCCTCTTCTACGCCATAAAATTGCTTTGTCACGGCAAATCCTGCATATCCTTCTTCTTCAGCTTTAACATGCCAAAAGTTTTGAGGATTTCTTGCGAGAAGCTTTTCGTATAGAGCGGTTCTTTCTAGTATGACACAAGCAGACAAAGCTTCTTTGTCTAACTCTTTAAGGTACTTTATAGAGAGTACAGATTTCAGATAATCTTCAATTGCAACCTCATTAGAAACCATAATGCAATGGTTGTCTTTGCGATGAACGTACAGGGCGCCTTGATACTGAATCCCATTAAAAAAAAGAGAAGCGGATTCGTCCATAGGTTCGATCTTTAAACACTGGAGTCCTGGATAAAATTCTCCCCAGCGGATACCCTCATATAAAGCATGGACCACGCAACGCTGGCCTTGAATCGCGGTATCTAAAAAAACGTTATCTCCATAAATACGATAAGGACCTTTCGCTTCTATGAGAGCTGTAGTACTTTCACCAGATAGAAGGACTCGAATTTTAGGTTCGACAACAGTAGCCTGCTTTATAAAAGTATCTGATACCTTGACTTCTGAGAATCCTGAGATACTCATACTGAAAAAAAGACTCAAAAGCACGTGTTTCAATAGTTTCACTGTCCTTCTCCTAAACTGGGTAAATTCTTTGCATGTCTTTTTAAATGGTCGTAAGCAAGTTGTGTTACCATTCTGCCTCTGGGGGTCTTTTTGATTAAACCTTTTAAAATTAAAAATGGCTCGTAAACATCTTCAAGAGTTTTAATATCTTCTCCCACGGCTACCGATAAAGTTTTAATTCCAACAGGCCCGCCTTGGTAGTAGTCAATGATTGTGGTGAGAAGTTTGATATCAATTTCATTTAACCCCCACTCATCTATTAATAGCATAGCCAAAGCTTTTTCTGCTACGTCGCCATTGATACAGTTTCCTTCTCGCATCTGAGCAAAATCCCTGACCCAACGTAGAAGATGATTTGCCAATCGCGGAGTCCCTCGCGATCTCTTAGCAATTTCTAGTAATGCAGAACTGTCAGCTTCTATTCCGAGTAAACGTGCCGATCGGAGTACAATCTCCTTTAGATCTTGATCTGAATAGTAGGCAAGTCTCCCACTAAAAGCAAAGCGTGCTCTTAAAGGTTCGCTTAGCATTCCTGATCGAGTGGTTGCTCCGACTAAAGTGAATGGAGCAAGATCAACACGGACAGAGCGAGCTCCAGGCCCTGAATCTATAGTAATATCGACTTTAAAATCTTCCATCGCAGAATACAGATATTCTTCGGCAACTTTCCCCATGCGATGGATTTCGTCAATAAAAAACACGTCTCCTTCTTGCAAACTAGTTAAAAGTCCTAATAGATCTGATGGTTTGATTAATTGGGGTCCTGATGCTAAGACCAGACCTTTACCGACAGTGTAAGCAACAATATGAGCAAGTGAGGTTTTCCCTAATCCTGGCGGTCCGAAAAACAAGCAGTGTCCAGGGACTTCTCCTCGTTGTACTGCTGCACGAAGGAATAAGTCTAAACGTTCTTTTAAATGAAGCTGTCCATAAAACTCTTGCAGCCCTCTAGGTCTTAAAGATACATCAAATTTTTTATCCTGATGCAAGACAGCTGCTTGATGCGTCATGTACGAACCTTCTATCTAATTTTTTCTTTAGGTGGATTCTATATTTTCTTCAGACTCCCACCAAAAACACTCACCCGCTATACTAGGCATAGTACATGAGATAATATATAGAAGTACACTACGGACATCTTCCTTCTTTTTCCTATTAAGAAAAGAAGAAGTTTTAAAGTAAAAGGAATAGGTAGAACTTCAACACGGTTTTCATTTTGTCATCTAAAAATCGCATTTCCTCATCCGAGTTCTTTTTTTCTAAAACAGAAAAAACCTGTAAAAATTTAAAAATAGTTAACTGTTTTTAAGAAAATAGTTTCTAATCAAAAGTTCGTAGTAAAAAATTACATGCCATATAGCTGAGAAGATTTAAAGATGTATTATCAAGTTCTTACAAAAGTCCCTACATGAATTGATTCAAGATAAGTAAGATTCTTCTATTACAACATCAAAGAGCTGGCCTACCTTAAGTTTTCTCTAAAAATAAGGTTTGCCTTTTTCCCTTGGGATTATCTAACATTGCCTCTAGGTTCCATGATAAAATTGTAGCCCTTGGGATAGCCTTTTCTTGTTTATATAACTGGTCTTTTCAGGACAGAATCGATGTCTATCTTATACTTAGAAAAGTTCCCCAAAATCAGCAAATTGAAAAACAGAATATCATTAAGAAAGCAATTTTAAACTGTTAAGGTTTCTAAATGAGCATAAAAGAAGATACGTGGATACGAGAGAAGGCACTAAATGATGGTATGATCCATCCCTTTGTTAATGGCCAAGTGAATGTAAATGAGGAAACAGGAGAAAAGCTGATAAGTTACGGCCTATCAAGTTATGGTTACGATCTCCGTTTGTCTCGGGAGTTCAAAGTTTTCACTAATGTCTATAACTCTGTTATTGATCCAAAATGTTTTACTGAGGATATCTTTATCTCTATTACTGATGACGTCTGTATTGTCCCTCCAAATTCTTTTGCTCTAGCTCGTAGCGTTGAGTATTTTCGAATACCTAGAAATGTCTTGACGATGTGTATAGGTAAGTCTACGTATGCACGATGTGGAATTATCGTGAATGTCACACCCTTTGAGCCCGAGTGGGAAGGGTATGTGACTATAGAAATTTCCAACACCACGCCATTGCCAGCAAAAATTTATGCCAATGAAGGGATTGCTCAGGTCTTATTCTTTGAGTCTCGTATGGCCTGTGAGGTTTCTTATGCCGACAGAAAAGGAAAGTATCAAAAGCAACAAGGCATCACCGTACCTTGTGTCTAAAGTTTCAGTAAGGGAAAAAAGCTGGGGCTTCAGATTATTAGAAGAAGCGATGGTCAACTCTTGGTGGGTGATCCTTAGCATTCTCATTGGCGGTTTTGTTTATGATCGTGCTATCCAGAAGTTACATGTAGAAGAGTTACGCCTACAAAGCAAGGTCTCTTCTTTATGCAAGGAAATTTTTTCTGCTCAAGAAGAGCAGCGTCAGCTCCAATTACATCTTCAACACTGGCAGGACTCCACTGCCATAGAAGCTGCTTTAATTCAGCGTCTTGGCCTCATTCCTAAAGGCTATATGAAAATATGTATTGCCCCAAAGCAACAATCAGAAAGTAAGGCCTGAAAAAAGACGATGATTCCTACAGTGTTAGTTTTCCTTATTGTTTGTTTTACCCTGTGCTCTGGATTCATTTCATTATCTCAAATTGCTCTATTTTCCTTGCCTACAAGTCTGATCTCCCACTACAAACGCTCTAAATCTAAGAAACAACAGCGAGTAGCTACCCTTCTTCTACATCCTCACCACGTGCTTATCACCTTAATTTTTTGTGATATCGGGCTCAATATTGCGGTTCAAAACTGCTTTGCTATTCTATTTGGAGATACAGCTTCGTGGTGGTTTACTGTAGGTCTCCCTTTAGCAATTACTTTAATCTTAGGAGAAATTCTCCCAAAAGCGGTAGCTCTTCCTTTTAATACACAGATTGCTAGTTCTGTCGCTCCCCTAGTTCTTTGTGTTACTAAGATCTTCAAACCTCTACTCCAATGGGGTATTACAGGAATTAACTACGTAGTCCAATGGATTTTATCGAAGCAACAGATAGATATCATTCAACCAAAAGAACTTAAGGAAGTATTGCAAAGTTGTAAGGATTTTGGCGTAGTAAACCAAGAAGAAAGTCGTTTACTCTATGGGTACCTTTCTCTTAGTGACTGTAGTGTTAAAGAACGCATGCAACCACGTCAGAATATTTTATTTTACGATATCCAAACACCTTTAGAGAACCTCTATCTTTTATTTTCTAAACAACATTGCTCACGGGTTCCTGTATGTAATGATAACCTCCAAAACCTCCTGGGCATTTGCACAGCTCGCTCTCTTCTTTTACATGACAAGCCACTACAATCTTCAGATGAGCTTCTCCCTTTGTTAAAAAAACCTTATTATATGCCAGAAACAATCTCTGCAAAAATGGCTTTGTGTCATATGGCAGCTGAAGATGAAACTCTAGGGATGATCATTGATGAATACGGCTCTATTGAAGGACTGATTACTCAAGAAGACCTCTTTGAAATTGTTGCTGGAGAAATTGTAGACCAGAGAGATAATAAAGTACTCTACACCACTTCAGGAGCTGACGTCATTATTGCCGCAGGAACCTTAGAACTCCGTGAGTTTAGTGAAATCTTCGATGTAAACCTACCAACTAACAACAATATTGCGACTGTCGGGGGGTGGTTAATAGAGCAAATGGGGACGATCCCAACAACAGGAATGAAACTGACTTGGAATAACTTGCTTTTTCAAGTACTAGATGCAGCTCCGAATCGCGTCCGCCGTGTTTACATAAGGAAATTGTATGACTGATTCTGCTCTCTTTTGGCTAGGATTTAACATCATCTGTATTGTCTTACAAGGGTTCTATTCCATGATGGAAATGGCCTGCGTCTCATTTAACCGTGTACGGTTACAATATTATCTGACTAAAGATCATAAGAAAGCTCGTTATATTAATTTTCTGATTCGCCGACCCTATCGCCTATTCGGGACGGTGATGCTAGGAGTAAATATCGCTCTGCAAATAGGCTCAGAATCTTCGAGAAATTGCTATCGAGCTTTAGGAATTGCTCCAGACTACGCTCCTTTTACCCAAATTTTTTTAGTCGTGATTTTTGCAGAACTTCTACCCCTAACAATATCACGAAAAATTCCTGAAAAATTAGCACTTTGGGGAGCCCCGATTCTCTATTATTCTCATTACATTTTCTACCCCCTCATTCAACTAATAGGAAGTCTTACCGAAAGCCTTTACTATCTTCTAAATATTAAAAAAGAAAAGTTGAATTCTACATTAAGTAGGGATGAGTTTCAAAAAGCTTTAGAGACTCATCATGAAGAACAAGATTTCAATACAATTGCTACAAATATTTTTTCTTTAAGTGCGACTTGTGCGGACCAGGTATGCCAACCTTTAGCACAGGTTACGATGCTTCCTTCTTCTGCAAATGTTAAAGATTTCTGTCGTACTATAAAAAATACTGATATAGACCTTGTTCCTGTTTATCATAAGGCTCGTAAAAACATTATTGGGATTGCCCGCCCTAAAGACTTTGTTAATAAAGCTCTTGATGAAGCTCTTATCAATAATCTACACTCTCCTTGGTTTATTACTGCAAAATCAAAACTCATTCGTATCCTTAAAGAGTTTCGAGACAACCGTTCGAGTGTTGCTGTTGTCCTTAATACTTCTGGTGAACCTGTAGGTATCCTTAGCTTAAATGCTATTTTCAAAATCTTATTCAATACCACAAACATTGCTCATCTAAAACCAAAGACAATCTCTGTTATTGAAAGAACATTTCCTGGCAACTCACGTATAAAAGACCTGCAAAAAGAACTCGATATTCAGTTTCCGAAGTATCCTGTAGAAACCCTAGCCCAATTGGTATTGCAACTTCTAGACACCCCTGCAGAAGTGGGAACTTCTGTAATCATTAACAACTTGCTGTTAGAAGTTAAAGAGATGTCTTTATCTGGGATAAAAACCGTCTCAATTAAAAACTTGCTTTCCTAGATTCTGAAGGAATAGTACAACGTGTTCTTTGATCTTAGATACGATTAAAATTAGGAAAGGCAATACGTTTGATGTCTTTCGAAGCTTACCAGGGATTTCTTAAGCGCCCTACGACTTTCTCTACAATTCCAACAGCTCTTTCGATTTCTTTTTGCAAGAGAACATGACTAAAAGAAAACCGTAGCGTTGACAGAGTCAATTCCTCAGAAAGACCCATGCTGACAAGAGATTTAAAGGGCGCGGTAGCTCCTGAAGAGCATGCAGATCCGTAACCACAAGCCACTCCTTCCATATCCAAGGCTATTTGCAAGACCTCGCCCTCCACTGGGGGAAAAGCGATTGTTGAGACGTTGTTTACCCGGGGCTGGCTTGCACAATGAATATGGACATTAGGAATGCATGCTTTGATCCCCTCTTCAAAAGTATTTCTATGGGTAAGAATTTCCTGAGAAAGACGATCTTGGTAAAGATCCAGGTATTTGAAAACATAAAGCAGCGATGCGATACCCCAAAGATTTTCTGTTCCTGCGCGGAGTCCTCCTTGCTGGGCTCCTCCCCATAGCTGGGGGTTTAGCTTGACGCTTGGAGAAATCAAAAGAGCTCCAATTCCAGACAACGCGTGAAATTTATGTCCGCTGAATGCTGTCATAGTGACACCAGGAGGAAGGGTGATCCGTTCCTTACCTACAATTGCAGTAGCGTCCACAATAAATTGCAACTGCCTTTTTTGGGCGAAGTGGGCTATAGCAGCTATGTCGGCTTTAGCACCAGTCTCACTATTTACCCAACCCAAGATGATTGCTGAGGTCCTAGGAGTCAATGCCATTTCAATCTGCTCTGAAGTCAGAACACATCTCCCTTCTTCGGGATTTAAATAGGAAACTGAAAGCAGAGAATGTTTTAAGGGCTCTAGGATCGCGGGGTGTTCGCTGGCTGATGTGATGACATGACTGCCTTTAGGAAGGCTTGCTATAGCTAAATTTAAACTCTCGGTGGCCCCCGAGGTATAGAGGACACGTCCCCGAAATGACAAGACCTTTTGGATCCATTCTGAAGCTTCTAGAACCAGCTGGTGAGATTTTTTACCCAGCTGATGCACACTCGAAGGATTCGCATACGTCTGGTCTATAACGAATGTTTTTTGGAGGAATTCCAAAAGCCCGAACTCTGGGGGCGTCATAGCATTGTTGTCCAAATAAATCATAGAATAATCCTTAACAAAAGAACTATTGTATTCGGACTAGTACAACAGTAGCGTTGTCATCACCTCCACGATTGTTTGCTAGAGAAATTAAAGCATTCCCCCGTTCTTCTAGAGTGGCGGGTTGGTTAAGGATATCCCGAATATCGATATCTGGCACCATGTTCGTCAATCCATCTGAGCACAGGCAAAACAAATCTTCCTTTTCACAAGGAAGATTCCGAATATCTGGCATGACGTAGGGACGACTTCCTAAAACATTAGTCAGAATATGACGATAAGAATACACCCTATCTGATTGTTTAGGAAGCCTATAACGATTTTTTAATTGATTTTCTAAAGAATGGTCTTCGGTAAGACAGCGCAGTTCTCCCTCACGAATACGATAAATCCTACTATCTCCCACATGAAATAGCCATGCCCTATCCTTGCGGAATTGGATGAAGCTGAGAGTTGTTCCCATCCCCTGTAGATGCTCTTCCATCTGACCATGTGCGTAGACCAATCCATTCACCTCTATAAGAATCTTTTTTAAAGTCTCCTTATACTGGTCATCCTCACACCCCATCAATTTTGACTGTTGCTCATCGATAAGCTCCATAAGGCTAGTAACTGCCTCTTGAGAGGCAATATCTCCACCAAGACGACCTCCTACACCATCAGCAACAGCCACTACCTGAGATATAAGATTCACCTGCCAAAAATCTTCATTTCTAGCACGGACCCTACCAATATCACTCAGACCAAAATAATCAAAATCCACAAAGCACTCCTAAAGAGATCCTGGATCATACACAGAGTCTGTCTTTACAGACAGAGTCTAATTTCATCATTATAAAGAATTGAATTTTCCTGACGATATAACAGAACTCCTTTTTTTAAATAAATTTTTGTATAAACTATAGATCACAATTTCTCTGTTTATCTCTAAGATCCCCAATCAAATTTTGACTAACTAGAAAATAAAGATTTGATAAATAATCCTGCTCGAGATAGGCTGGCGAGGTTAATTTTTTAAAAATAACCCGAGGATGAATCATGAAAAAAACATTCTTTTTAGTTTTATCTTGTTTCGTATTACTTGCTCTTGGTGGTTGCGTTCCTCCACAATAGGGCTCAGCTACGCACCATGAGTTTCAACCATAAACTCGTGGTGTTCCCCCTCGTGATATTTCTCAGAAACTTGTCCAGCAACTTTTCATCGTAGTTTCTATGATAGTGAAGTAAGAATTGCTATAAATCGAAAAACCGCCTATGCAAATAGAAAATAGAATTATTCTTTTTGCAGAGGCAGTAATGAAGTGGTTTATTTTTTCTGTAATCTCAGCTCCAGTTGTATTCCTTCCAGGATGCACGTTAATTCCTAAAGAAAAGGTTGCCAAGACTACTATACAACTTTGGTCGGAACTTCTTTCTTAATTCTGAGTTTCTAAACTAAGATTTCCTCTTTACTTGTTTTTATTTTTTTCTTTGATATAAGTTGATGAGAGTGTTAAATGGAAAATCTCTCAATTGCGAAGGTGTTTAGCTTGAAAGTAAAAGCTTTTTCAGGGCTAGAATCTTTTGCAAAATAAGCAATTTAAGGACAGTGATTATGCGAAAAATGTTGGTATTATTAGCATCTTTAGGACTTCTATCCCCAACCCTATCTAGCTGTAGTCACTTAGGTTCTTCAGGAAGCTATCATCCTAAGCTCTATACTTCAGGAAGCAAAACTAAAGGTGTGATTGCGATGCTTCCTGTATTCCACCGTGCAGGAAAGAGTCTTGAACCTGTACCTTGGAACCTTCAAGGAGAATTTACTGAAGAAATTAGTAAAAGGTTTTATGCTTCGGAAAAGGTATTCCTGATCAAGCACAACGCCTCTCCTCAGATAGTCTCTCAATTCTATGCTCCTGTTGC
The DNA here is from genome assembly GCF_002817655.1 of Candidatus Chlamydia corallus. NCBI lineage: Bacteria > Pseudomonadati > Chlamydiota > Chlamydiia > Chlamydiales > Chlamydiaceae > Chlamydia > Candidatus Chlamydia corallus. The sequence continues at coordinate 60,454 of NZ_NWQK01000004.1, read as the reverse complement.
TAGTAATCTGCCTTTAGCAGTTATCGAGCAATTTCTACCTGCGGAATTCATCGTTGCTACAGAACTTTTAGAACAAAAGACTGGAAAAGAAGCTGGTGTTGACTCTGTAACAGCGTCTGTACGTGTTCGAGTTTTCGATATCCGTCACCATAAAATTGCTCTCATCTATCAAGAAATTATCGAATGCAGCCAACCTCTAACTACTACCGCAGTAAACGATTATCATCGCTATGGTTGGAACTCAAAACATTTTGATTCAACGCCTATGGGCTTAATGCACAACCGCCTTTTTCGTGAAGTTGTTGCTAGAGTTGAGGGCTATGTTTGCGCGAACTACTCCTAGTCTAAGTAAATGTCCAAGTTCATTCTCCTCTTCTCCCTTGGCCTTGCTGCTATCGCTTCCAGAAATTTCTTTATCTGGCCAGCGCCCTCTGGGAAAACACCTGTAAAACTACGCCAACTCTTATTTGGTATTGCTCTTCTCATCCTTTCTTCCCTTTTTGCTCATAGCGTTAGCTCGGAAACTGCAGAATTACTTTCCACTATCACAGGAATCAGCCTTGCCTTTGCATTCCTATTCTACTTACTTTTTCTCCCTCTAGATATTACACGCGCAATACTTTTCTCTGGAGAACGACCTCTGAAAAGTTCCTGGCGTGCTTTAGGATCTGCAATCAGAATGTGGATTATTATCATTCCTGCAACACAGCTGATTGGAATTATGATGAGTAAATTTTTAACTCTTGTCATTCCTACGCAAGAGATATACACACAGGAAGTGACTCAAGAAGTTCAGAATTCTCTACCTATAACAGGACACTATATTAGCATGATTCTAAATCTAGGCGTCCTGACTCCATTTGGAGAAGAGGTCTTCTTTAGAGGAATCCTACAGACGTTCTTGAAAAACAAAATGACTCGCACACGGGCCTTAATATGCTCTTCTATCATCTTCTCTTTCATTCATATTGAACATTCTCTAGGAAGTTTGATTTTTGTTCCCGTCCTTTTTGTTTTTTCCTTATCCGCAGGATTTCTATACGAAAAAGACCGACATATTCTTTCTCCCATTGCTTTGCACGGGCTTTTTAACTTGACCTCATTGATGTTACTGGGAATAAAGTAAAAAGAGTAAGTTGGAGAACATTCTTTTAGCAAAAGAAAACTCTCCTTAGGGCTGCTACCTTCCAGTCCTGACCCAGTTCGCAGGTTCCTCTTCTTAAAAGGCCCCCAACTTACCCTTCTTTGATAGCACATACTCGGTTTTTTTCAAAAGCAACATATCGCCAAAAACCAATCGAACCCTGAACCATATTCACTCACTTTTCTCTCGATGCTTAGCAAGCTCCCAAAGGCGATCCGCCTCTTCAATGGAGACTGGCTCTTGATCTTTAGAGAAGATATACGGGGCTCTGCGACGCAATTTTTCTATAGCCTCATTGGCAACGTCTTCGGAAGGAAGTAGCCCTTCTCGTTCTAACAAAAAGCATAAAATTAAAGTTAAAGTTAAGACATCCCCAGCTTCAGAACCAATTTCTGTTGCTGTCTTACCCTGTAAGACAGCCTCGTGAAATTCCTGACACTCTGCAAGAATATGTTCCACCATGGATACTAGCGATTGCTGACGTGACCAAGGACACCGTCCTTCAATGACCATGGAACGGACAACGCCTATCAATTGAGAAAAAGCAGAATCTCTCATCTATACTCCTATAGGTTCTCTCGATATGGTATCACTGAGATAAGTTCGCAGGGCATCTTTAATCTTTTTATGTCCTGAAGAAAATGCTAAAAGATCGATTTGACTCAAAAGATGTAATTCCCCGAATTGTGGAAGAGAAGTTGCTCTAAAAATCAGAGGAAACAAACGGACCTTATGGTTGGTAAATGCGTGCCTCTGCTCTTTGAGTTTTCCTAATAATTCTAAAGGACTTCCTAAATATAGCTCCATCTTCTTAGTAAACCCTTCAATATCTTGAAGACCTTCCTCAAACTCAATTTCACTATAGGGAAATTCATATAAGCCTGCCATCATTTCTTTAGGCTGTCTCTTCTCTACAACCAAGGACCCCTCATACAATACGATCGCTACCAAACGATGCAAGGAGATCACTTTTTTTCTAGCATGACGTACTGGCAAGACCAGCTGTTTGTTCTCCCTCCAAGCTTCACATGCCTGACGAACAGGACAACGATGACATTGAGGAACTTTCTTACAAATACAGGCTCCTAACTCTATCAGAGCCTCGGCTATAATTTCAGGGCTCTTATGAGGCAGAAGTGCTTGAGCAATCCTAGATATCCAAGTCCGAGTTGATTCTAAATCTATAGATGTTTCAATCAAAAACATCCGACTAAGGACACGTAAGACATTACCATCAACAGCAGCAGCTCGTTTCTTAAAAGCAAAGGCCAGAATTGCATGAATCGTATAAGGACCTACACCACGGATTTGCCCGAGGGAAATTGCATCATCAGGGATATTCCCATTAAACTCATCTACAACCATCCGTGCTCCCTCTAAAAGATGGCGCGCTCGAGAATAATAACCCAATCCCTCCCATAACTTGATGACATCTTCTTCTCTTGCTGCAGCCAAAGACTCTATGGTAGGAAATCTTTCCATCCACTGGTTAAAATAATCTATAACAACTTCAGCTCGAGTTTGCTGTAACATGATTTCAGAAACCCACACGCTATAGGGAGTAGGGTTATCTCTCCAGGGAAGAGACCGTTTATTTTTTTCAAACCATTTTTTTAATGCTTCTATAGGAAAATTCTTTGCCTTTTCAGAAAAAGCTATCTTTGTCATACAAAATCTCTTAAAATTTTACGCAACTATCACAAAATAAAACGGCTATTTTACAATCTCTATGAAAAACTTTTCCTGGCTTGCAACACAAAGCTCAAGATTATCTTCTTTTCTTAGATCACAACTGCCTAGCCATAGCAAGCAGGATATCCTTACCTCTATTCGCCAACATCGATGTCAGGTGAATGGACTCATAGAAAGATTTGAATCCCATAAGGTACAACCTGGGGATCGAATTACCCTTTCTCTTGTCAATTCAACAAAACAACAACCTAGTATCCTTTGGGAGGATGACTATAGCATTATCTATGAAAAACCTCCCCATCTTACTACTGAACAAATGTCACAAGCGACAGGCTTTCTTACCGTGCATCGGCTAGACAAAGGCACCTCGGGCTGTCTTCTCATGGGTAAATCTAAACAAGCAGCCACCGAGCTCATGAAATTATTCAAGCAAAGAAAAATCTATAAACAATACATAGCTTTGGTTTTTGGTCACCCTAAAAAAAAAATCGGGACAGTAAAATCTTATACTGCCCCTGTATACCGCAGGTGCGGAGCTGTGATTTTTGGAACAGCAACACCGTCCCAAGGAAAACTCACCATTACAGAATGGTCGGTACTCCGTAGCTACAACCAATACAGCCTGATGCTTTGCAAGCCTCTGACAGGGAGGACCCACCAAATCCGATTACAAATGGGTTTACTTGGCCATCCTATTGTCGGGGATGTCGACTACGGACCTAAAAAACAACCTCCCCGTATCTTCCGTCCTCTTCTCCATGCCCACTCCCTAGAATTTGTCTCCCCATTCTCAAATCTTCCCTTAAAAATTTGCGCGTCACCAACTGAAGATCCCAGAGAATGTGCTCAGCACTTACTTCACGAGTAGAACCTATAATTTCAAAAGATACAATAATAAGAATACAATTCGAGCAGCCTTTATACTTATTTAAAACATAACTTCATCATACTCGCAACTTCTGCTACTTTCGCTACCTTCGTTGCTTCCGCTACTTTCTGAATCCTGCTGAATTGTTTCTATTTTAGGTGGTGGTGGTCTACGGGAGGCAATCACCCCTAAAGGAAAGCTCATCTCATAAGAAGGCGGGTGTCTACGAGAAGGTGGAGGCGTGACACCAGGACCTGTTGATTGAGGTTGTGGCTGTGTTACTACACTAATTTCGGCTAAGGACTTATCTTTTTTTACAGCGCTGCTAGAATCTTCTAACAACGCTTTTTTTTCTTTGTCATAATTGTCAAAGCATTCGAAAGCTAATTCTTTATAAAAGTCTTTAGATAAGTCAGTTCGATGGCGAACTTTAGCTGTAACTTTTCCTCCAGGTGTTCGATATGCCTCTCGTCTCCTTCCAACTTCTACTTGCGAGCCATAGCACTCTTTTAAAAGAGCAGTTACTGCAGGATCGTTTAAAATATTCCCACGATCAGGATTCCCAGTTGCTGGAAGAAAATAATAACCACAAGAAGCTAAAACGACTATAATTAAAGCCATTAAATGTTGTTTAGTTATCCAAACGGGAGTCTTTCCTCCATGAGTAGCTGCTAAGAAAATAGTCGCTAATATATTCATACATTTTGCAGCCAACCCAACACCCATCGCCCCCCTATCCCCCGCCTTAGGAGAATGTACACGAAGTTTTGGGAAAGTCATACAAAGTCTCTTCATGTTAAAATAACTGCAAGACTCACCTCCTTGCTCTCCCAATGAAGGAATAACTAGTATTTTTTCTTCAAAGTTTGTTTCAATTTGTCGGCTCGAATCTTTAGAAATTCCTGCCACAATCGCCTGTTTCCAAAAAGAATCTTCTAATAAATCTTTAACAAAATCACTAGCATCTACCCATAGATCCATACTCTGAGCCTCTAAGAGCTCATAAAAGTCCCTAGAACACTGTTCACATGCATTCACGAGTTCCATCATGGAAGGAAACTGATCGAGACGCTGTCCTGATAGCAAGCTCATTGTGTCAATGCCAAGTTGAGCTAGCGCGGTCAATAAAATAGCCTTTCCATATCTCTTTTCTAATTCCTCTAGTTCTTCCAAAGGGATAATAATCTCCTCAGAAGCATCCCCTATCCCACAACAATTTTTCCATAAACCACAGCAAAAACGGCCAAAGCCACCACAACCACACTGTCCATCTGGACAGCCACAGGTAGGACAACAGCAGTTGCGTTGACAGGCCTCTCCACAATAATTATAACAAAATTCGCTAGCCTTCTTTGCTCCAGGACTGGTTAATGCTGCATAAATAATCTGTGCCAGTGATGCAGTCATCCCTAATGGAGACCCTGTTGTCGATAACAAATTAAGCATCGCCGCTGTATTCCCTAATGGATTTGTAGGACTTCCTCCTTGAGGATTCGTCGCCTGTGCCAGCAAATGAAAAAGCTGTTGGAATTGATTGGAAGTTTGCGATAATCCCCCAGATCCACCTGTCTGTTGTAATAATAATCTGAGGAACTGTTCGTGCATACCTCCCGGAGAAGATGTTCCAGAAGTTGATGTACCTCCAATACTTGACAAACCGCTAAGTAATCCTTGTATCTGTTGAAGCGGAGTTCCTCCTCCAAGCACTCCTGGTGTAGGCGTGCTAGTAGAAGTTGATGCACCTTCAACACCGGTCAAACCGTCAAGTAATGCTTGTAGCTGTTGAGCTGGAGTTCCTCCTCCAAGCACTCCTGGTGTAGGCGTGCTAGTAGAAGTTGATACACCTCCAACACCAGTCAAACCGTCAAGTAATCCTTGTAGCTGTTGAGCTGGAGTTCCTCCTCCAAGCACTCCTGGTGTAGGCGTGCTAGTAGAAGTTGATGGTGTTGTTCTCCCTGGTTGATTAATGACAACGCCAGCGACAGTTGAAACTCCTCTTGATGTTGATGTTGTGGAAGAAGGCATTGTAGACGTGGGTAATGTATATGGTGGTTTCGAATTATTTAAAGGATTCGTCAAGCGACCTCCCAAGTAAAAATTTGACCCAAACTACGACAAGTTAAAAAATTCTAAATCGTAAATGCCCAACTCCAGTAGACGAAAAGGAAAAGCTGAGGGATTCTAGAAAATATGTAAAGAAAAATTTTAATTTGAATAACTTATATTTATGTATCTTACATGAGACAACAGCAACACACAGTCGAGATACCGAAAGATTTTCTGAATAATCGAAAGATTTGTTACTCTCCTTCCAAGAAGCTTCAAAGAATATATAAGGCGGATTCATGCTAAAGATTGATTTAACAGGAAAGATAGCATTCATTGCAGGGATTGGTGATGACCAAGGATATGGCTGGGGTATTGCGAAACTTCTTGCAGAAGCAGGAGCTAAGATTATTGTAGGAACATGGGTACCCATTTACAAAATTTTCTCTCAATCTTGGGAAATGGGAAAGTTCAATGAATCAAGAAAATTATCTAATGGCAATCTCTTAGAAATTGCCAAGGTCTATCCCATGGACGCAAGTTTTGATAGCCCTGAGGATATTCCTGAGGATATTGCTGAAAATAAGCGTTACAAGGGAATTACGGGATTCACGATAGCAGAAGTTGTGGAGCAGGTGAAAAAAGATTTTGGTCATATTGACATTCTTGTCCACTCGCTAGCAAATAGTCCTGAAATTTCCAAATCTCTATTAGAGACTTCAAGAAAAGGCTACTTAGCGGCGCTAAGCACCTCTAGTTATTCCTTTGTTAGCCTTCTTTCTCATTTCGGCAGCATAATGAACCGTGGTGGATCCACAATATCGCTCACTTACTTAGCTTCTATGCGAGCTGTTCCTGGATACGGAGGCGGAATGAGTTCGGCAAAAGCAGCTTTAGAAAGTGATACCAAAACTCTTGCTTGGGAGGCGGGACGCCGTTGGGGTATCCGAGTCAATACAATCTCTGCAGGACCGTTAGCAAGCAGGGCTGGAAAAGCAATTGGCTTTATTGAACAAATGGTAGACTATTACCAAGAATGGGCGCCTATTCCTGAGGCTATGACCGCAGAGCAGGTGGGTGCCGTTGCCGCTTTCTTAGCATCGCCTTTAGCTTCAGCAATTACTGGAGAGACCCTATACGTAGATCACGGAGCCAATGTGATGGGAATTGGTCCTGAAATGTTCCCTAAAGACTCATAAGCTCTTCATAATAGCGGACACCAGCTTCCCAAGCTCGAAGAATTCCTTTCTTATTTGCTGGGGGAGCTAGAAAGTCCGCGTGAACGTGCATCTCTTGGGGTGCGGAACTCATTACAATTTTAAAATCTCCCCGCTCAATAAGATCGACATCGTTGGCATCATCTCCAGAAGCCATTACAAAAGGTTTCTTTCCATCGTAAAGTATATCGACAACACGATCTAGGGCTTGCCCTTTAGAAACACTTTTGTCTGTCAAAAACAAGATTGCGTAGCGAAAATCAAAGGGCCAGCGCATTAAAGTCATGGTCATAGCTGAAGTCAATTCTTCTTGGTTTTCGATTTCCTTTTGAATTCTAATAACCTCCTCTCGAAGTCCAAAGACTTTTGCTGCAGCAAAACTAGGAAACGCATAATCGTCTTTTAAAGAACGAGTTTCGAATAGGATTTCTCTCTCCTCAGCATTAGGAAAGTAGCTAGGATCTACATACTCGTGTAAATCCTGAGCGATAGGAGTTGGTGAAAAGCGATAGTAGCGATCCCCATAGGGGGCTCCAGCTTCCACGGAAAAAAGAGCCGTAGCCCCCTCCATACAATTTTGTAAAATGCATAGCAAATTTGAGGGTAAACTTTTAGAATAAAGAAGGTTGGATGATGTTGAGGACCATACTGAAGCGCCATTTTGGCATCCTAATAAATAAGGAGCCTCAAAATCGGAAAACAAACGCGCAGCATATTTATAATATCTTCCTGTAAGGAAAAATAACTTCCAACCAGATTCATAAAGAGCGTAAAGCTTCGCATACACCTCTTTATCTAAATGATGAGATTGATCAGTAATTGTGCCGTCAATATCCGTTACTAGTAACTTTTCCATAGCATCACCATAGTTCCGTTAAGCGCTGCCAGGAATGTCTTAGGCAACTCAAAAAAAATCTTTGAATCCACTGACAGACTGTCATCGTTTCGTCCAAGAAAGACAAGAGTTTACGCCCAATCAAACGAGCCTACCTATAAGCGCATAAAAAGCCTGCGAACTAGCCACACTATCTACAGCACTTGCATGAATATACACGATTACGGTTTAATTTGTACTTGGAAATCATTTTACTATAATTTATATAGCATCGACTAAAACTATATCTCATATTATTACTTGTATGTAGTTGGATACAAATCAGGCTACCACTATAATTTTATAGAGATAATCGCGGGTCTTACATATGTTTTTCAGTCTTTTTTCTCTAGTTTTCAAGGTTTCTGACGAACTAGCTCTTGCAGAGAATATTCAAGAGCCAATTTCTATACATGAAATGTTCCCAGGAAGTATGAAATTAGAAATGTATAAAATGCTGGGATCTTTGATTCTGCTTTTGACGATTTTTGGAATCGGAGTGTGGGCATTTAAAAAATTTGTGCGATCAAGAAATCATGGCTTTGGGGGGGCTTCTCAAATCAAAATTTTAGAACGACGTTCTTTAACACCGAAAACCTCTGTTTACCTCATTCGGGTTGTGAATAAAACTCTTGTGATTGCAGAAACAGCAGAGAAAATTACCTTGCTGACAGAATTTCCTCCTGATACCGATATCAACCATCTTCTTCAAGAAAACAATAAACAGTCTTCTTCCTGTGCAACTTCTGATTTTCTCAGCAAAGCAATACAAAAAATACAACAAAAACAACAGACAAATCAAGATCAGATCTAGTATTATCAGCCAGCAATACTGCAGGCTCTAGGAACAACTTGGAGTACTTCCTAAATGACAACGTGGACATTAAATCAAAATAATCTCACAAAATTTCTTAAAAATTCGGATGAAGAGCCTTTCTTAGAACGAGACAGCGGTCTTACCTACATTAACATTCAAGCTAATGGCAATGACCTTCCCTTATTTTTTGTAATCCGCAGTGAGGGAGAAATACTGCAGTTGATTTGTTACCTTCCCTACCAACTTTATGAGGCTCATAAAGCATCAACAGCTCGCTTGCTGCATCTCTTGAACAGGGACATTGACATTCCTGGCTTTGGCATGGATGAGGAACAGGGATTGACATTCTATCGACTCGTCTTGCCCTGCCTAAACGGAGAAATTCATGACACATTATTGCGTATATATATCGATACAATAAAGCTAGTCTGTGATAGTTTTTCTCATGCTATTGGGTTGATTTCCTCTGGCAATATGAATTTGGATGAATTAAGACGTCAGGCTCTTCAAGAGCAACAAGAAAAGCGTAATGAGTAGTTCGGGTATGGACGTTCTTATTTTCTACGATACAGAGACCACAGGAACACAAATAGAAAAAGATCGCGTTATAGAAATTGCTGCGTATAATAGTGTAACCGAAGAGTCTTTTCTTACTTATGTGAATCCTGAAATTCCGATTCCTGACGAGGCATCAAAAATTCACGGAATCACTACAGATATGGTACTCTCTGCCCCCAAATTTCCTGAGGTTTACGAAGGATTTAAGAAATTTTGCGGAGAGAATAGCATCTTAGTTGCTCATAATAACGACAGTTTTGATTTCCCACTACTGGCTAAGGAATGTCGCAGGCACTCCTTAGAACCTTTAACCAACCGCACGATAGACTCACTGAAGTGGGCGCAAAAATATCGCCCCGATCTACCAAAACATAATTTACAATACTTAAGACAGGTTTATGGTTTTGCCGAAAATCAGGCGCACCGAGCTCTGGATGACGTAGTTATATTACATAAAGTATTTACTGCTTTAATTGGTGATTTACAACCAAATCAAGTCCTCAACCTGCTACAACAAAGCTGCCACCCTAAAATCTTCAAAATGCCTTTTGGCAAATACAAGGGGCAGCCTCTTGTGGATATTCCCAGGTCTTACTTTGAATGGTTGGAAAATCAAGGAGCTTTGGATAAACCCGAAAATAAAGACATTAAAGCTGCTATCGCCTTATTACATCAACCGATATGATACTGACCGCTGCTTTTTCCCCTTGCCCAAATGATATTTTTCTTTTTCGTTCTTTCCTAGAAGTTTCTCGATTACGACCCCTTCTTAACCAAATAACTGTTGCTGATATACAGACGTTGAATACCTTGGCTTTACAGCGACGGATCTCTTTGATGAAAATGTCAGCAACACTATTCCCTCTAGTTGCTGATTATTATAATCTTATGGATGTAGGAAATACGCTAGGGTACAACTGTGGCCCCATAGTTCTCTCCTTAGATCCTAAAGGCCCTTTAAATACCTTAGCAACTCCTGGAGAAATGACGACGGCTCATGCTCTCTGTAAACTTTACTATCCTAAAGCACAACTCATTCCCATGTCTTATGACAAAATTCTAGGAGCTATACTCCGAGGCAACGTTTCTGGAGGAGCGCTGATTCATGAAGAGCGATTCAGCTATGATCGCCAGTTGACAATACGGGCAGACTTCGGAGAGTTATGGCGTCGTAAAACGGTTTTCCCCCTTCCTTTAGGATGTTTAGCAATTGCTAAATATGTCCCTCCTGCTACTGTTGATGCTCTGACAACAGCATTGAGACAATCTTTGATTTCTTCGTTAAAAGACCCTCTATCTGCGGCCGCAAAAGCTTTAGAATACTCCAAAAATAAAAACATTACTGTGATTCACAAATTCATAGGAACCTATATTAATAAAGAAACCTTTCAATTATCTAAAACTGGGAAAAGGGCCCTGAACATCCTCTGGAAAACCAATGAATCCTGTCAATACACCTAAAAAAGTCTTTTGCATCGTTGCAGACTACAGAGAAATTTCTTTTTTATTTGACCAACTTGATTTTAAACAAATTCACCATCATCTCTATAATTATAGTTGTAGTAATTACCATCTGGATTTTTATATTGTCCGTGTTTGGGGGAGTGCAGCCGTCTTAAAAGCTCTTCAAAATTATCCCGAATCATGTACGAATTACGATCTATGGATCAATTTAGGTTTCGCAGGAGCATGTTCTCCTGAGATTCCTTTAGGTCAGTGTTATACTATCGATCAAATTGGAAAGCTCACTACGGATACACCCCCAGTTCTTTCTGAAAATCCGTACTTTATCTTTAACACTCTACCTACTTCACTACCTAAAAGTCCTCTGGTCACATCCCCAACATTGTACCACTATGGGTTCCATAAGACTTTCAAGCTTGTTGATATGGAAGGCTATGCGATAGCTTCAAAAGCAGCAGAACATCAAATACCCTGTTCTTTTCTCAAGATTGCTTCAGATTATACAGTTCCTGGGGACTTCCCCTTCAAAAAAATGGAACAGCTGTCGCAAAATCTGGCTCTGACCTTTCTAGAGTCGGTACCTGAGTTCATTGCAACAGCGACACCGCCTCGGTTGTTATTGCCCTGTCTGTAGGGTTAGCAATTAGTTTGTGCTCAGGAATAAAGACGCTTTCAGATTCTTTAACACCTGAGAGTTCCCACATTTTTAAAAATGCGGGACAAGTCTCTAGGAGTTCTTCTTTGGTTCCTTCAGCAATTTTTTGACCATTCTCCATGTAGAGCACTCGATCTACATGTTCGAGAGTGGTCAGCTTATGGGCAATAATAATTTGTGTGCACTCCCCTTTAAGCTCACCAATGATATTCTTAATATAATTTTCACTAATAGCGTCTAGTGCTGATGTTGCCTCATCTAAAATTAAGATAGAGGCGTTCTTCAATAGAGCCCGTGCTATTGCCAAACGTTGTTGCTGTCCTCCTGAGAGGTTCTTTCCAGATTCTTCGAGCAGGCTATGGACTCCTTTAGGAAGCTTCCAAACAAACTCATCGGCATAGGCACGTTTTAGAGCTTCTAAAACATCCTTTTCCTCCATATCTTTGCCACAGGTAAGATTATTCCATACAGTATCATAGAATAAGAAAGGATTCTGTAAGACACAGGCAATGTGGTTCCTTAAGGATGCTTTGTTATATTCCGTAATGGAAAGAGAGTCGATAAGAATCTTCCCCTGAGAGACCTCATAAAGCCGAGGAAGGAGTTTCACAAGTGTAGTTTTCCCCGATCCTGTGGGACCTACAATTCCTAGAGCTTCGCCTTTATGCAAAGTAAAGCTTAAATCTTTGAGAACGTGCTTATCTTCCTGATAGCCAAAGGAAACATTCTCGAATGTTATTGTCTTGGAAAGTCCACGAAACTCGATTTCCTTCTCGTTTTGACCTTGAAGATCAGGATGATTTAAGACTTCATAAAATCTCTCTGCAGCAGCACACCCCCTCATGATGGAGGTATTCTCATCTCCGAACTTCTTAACAGGGTCGTAGATTAGGTAGAGCAAGCCACAAAATACGATAAGTTCTTCGGGAGGAATAGTAAATTTATAAATTCCGATGACAACGACAAAAGCAAAAAATAAAGAAGCTATGGTGTGAAGCAGGGGTCGTGGAAGTAAACCGTAAGCAGCGCTTTTTTCCTCCAAAGCCGAAATTTTGTTGTTATGCTCGCAGTACTTCGTAAAGGCAAATTTTTCTGTACGAAAGACCTTGACTGTCATTACCCCAGCGAGAAAATCATAGAGAACTGAGGAGAACGAATCCTGGCTCTTTTGAATACGTTTTGCGAGATTTTTGATCTTTTTAGCAATCACAACAATGGGAAGGATAAAGATAGGGAAGGCAACGCACACAAGAATTGAAAACTTCCATGAAATAGACAAACAGACTCCCAACGTCAATATCAGGGTAATGGGAGCTTGAATATAATTAATCATCAAAGAGTTTACTGCTAAGGCAATACTTGCAGAATCTGTCATTACGCGATTACTTAAATTGCCGATATCATGATTATGAAAAAAGGTCATCGGAAGCTGTTGTAATGCCTTAAAGTAGTCCTGACGTAAATCCCGGCTTACCCGTATGGCAACCACTTGCCCAAGGAAACGTTGAAAAAATAAAGTGACTGCCTTAAAAATAGCGACGCAGATTAAGAAGATTGCCAGCCCTCGAAAGCGAGTGACGTCTATATAGTTGCGCACAAAATTAGAGAGCTTACTCGTAAGAGACGTTGTATTTTTCCCATATTGGGCAATGTATGCTGTTGCTTGAGAGACCGTAAGTGTCTCTGAATCCTTACTGATTGCTTGCCAATTATCTAAAATATCTTTCTGACTAAGTTCTGAAACCTTTACAAGTTTTCCAGATTTCTTAGGACCAAAAAGTAAAAAAGCGTCGGGGCCTGTTTTAGCAATCATCCCTAAAGAAAAAATTTCCATCTGGGATGAGAATGTAAGTCCTAAAATTGCCAGAAGGGAACAGCCTAATATAATGAGATGATTTTTATGCCTCAGGACCGCTTTCAGAAGTAGTTTCATAAAGACCTATAGAGCGAAATTTTTCATACCGTTTCTCCAATAGCTCTTCTATAGCTAGATCTTTTAATCTTAACCACTCTTGGATTATAAACTCTCGAACATTGTTATATACCAACGCAGGATCGTGATGAGCTCCCCCAATTGGCTCTTTAATTACAGTATCGATAATACCAAATTCTTGTAAGTTTTCTCCGTGCATTTTCAACATGGAGGCTGCTTCACTATTTTTCTTAGGATCTTTCCAAAGAATGGAAGCACATCCTTCTGGGGAAATTACAGAATAATAGGAGTGCTCTAACATCGCTACAGAATCACCTACCGCCATGCCCAAAGCACCGCCAGAACATCCCTCACCAATAACGACAATAATGATCGGAGTAGCGAGTCTTGAGAGTTCAAAAAGATTTTTTGCAATCGCCCATCCCTGTCCTCTCTCTTCAGCAGTCAGCCCAGGATAGGCTCCTGGAGTATCCACTAGAAAGACGACGGGCAAGCCAAACTTCTCAGCAAGCTTTCCTAATCGTAGAGCTTTTCTAAAACCTTCTGGACACAACATACCAAAGTTCCTATGGAGGCGCGATGCTGTGTCGCATCCCTTTTCTTGGCCAATAAGGACAAAACGCTGGCCTTGGATTTTTGTAAAACCCCCGACAACTGCGGGATCATCTCGGAATGTCCGATCTCCACAAAGTTCGACAAACTCCTCGCACATTCCTTCAATATAATTGACAGTGCGGGGACGTGAGGGGTGGCGACAGATTTGTACACGCTCCCAAGGAGTTAAATCCGAATAGATCTTTTCTTTTAATTTATCTAGACGCTTTTCCAATTTCTGAATCTCTGAAGAAGATAAGAGAGAGTTTTTCTTATTTTTTTCTTTAAATTCGGCTATAGCCTTTTCATATTCAACTACTTGTTTTTCGTGTGGAAGAAGTTCCATTAGAATGTGCTCTCCTCGTACAAAAAGAATCATTTTAATACAAACAACTCTTAAACACAATTACAGACCCAATATTAATTCATCTTCGTAAAGAATATTCCTTACTCAGGGGCTGTTTTTTTCAAAAATTAACATGATTCCCTCTTCTTTGTAAGGAATATTAATTAAAAAATCTGCGTTCCAAAATTTTTCTTTACCTTGTAAAGCAAAAATTTCCATATAAGAACTTGTAGAAAAAATATACATAGCATCTTTCTCTCCAAGAATCACAATGTCGTTTGCAGGGCCTTTATAAGAATCGAGAGAACAAGACCGCAAACGCGGGCCATCAACAACCTGGCAATTCTTCCCCTTACAGAAAATAGAAAAGGTCATCATAGCAGTGTTTCCCTCAAACATACCGTGCACTCGACATTGCTTTTCGGAAATGGTGATCTTACAGCGTATAGGCACATGTACATAGGAATCCCGAAGATAGGAAAATCCTGTATTTCTTGGATGAGGTGTTCCTGTGGAAGAAAGAAAAGAAATCTCGGTAGTTTGATGAGATTTTTGACAGAGGAACTCTTTAGCAATTCCAGAACATCCAAAGTAATAACAATCACTAATTTCTCCAGAGCACGGGCCATAAGCAATAATACCGACGTCCCCCGAGTAATAGGCGCCCAAGCCACTTTGGCATCCAGAAGCTGTTACAAAAGCAGACGAAGAACGAGTCCTCTGCATCCAGAACCCAAGTGAAGGGTCTTCAAAAGTATATTCTGGGTTGATTTGCATTCCTAATTGAAAGAGAAGCGATTGGCTAAGACCTGTCTTTTCTTTTAGGGGTCGAGAATTCTCCTGACTCCAAAGAGCAGGAAACACGATCCCCTCGTGATCAAACATGGCCTGTTGAAAACTACTCATTTTAGAAACGCATGCGCGACTCTCTTCATAAAATTCTGCAATCTGCAAAAGCAGCAAACCAAATTCGGCATGTTCTGCAGGATAGGGCAATCCTTTCCACGGAAATCCCGCACAAGAGAACAATTCTACAGCACCTGATGGATTCTGCTGGATATTTAAAAAGCTCAAGCCCAAATCCTCTCCTTCTTCTAAGGCCATTAAAAGATAGACTGCCCGAGCAATATCATGAATTTTTAGTAAAGGATGGTAACGGAAAGTTTTAAGGACGGACTGCCTGAGAGTTTTATCTTGGCAAGCATAAATAAACTGTTTTACTTGTGAATCAAAATTTGACTTCTGGGGCACTTCTATACAATGTTGTAAACTAGATTGCAGCCCCATTATCACGCACAATTTGATCAGAAAAGCATTGTGGCAAACGATAATAATAACAAAATTTAGAGTCAAGCCTGTAAGATGCCCTACAACCTGACTCTAACAACCGATGACAGAGAAGACTACAAGAATTAAGAGTGCTTATTTGGCGTTTCTATTAAGCGTTTCATTCTTTTCCCTGGGGTAAACTTTACAGCACGTCTAGCAGGAATATGAATTGGGACTGCTGCATTCTTAGGATTACGTCCTACTTTTGGTTTTCTTTCTACTACCTGTAATACACCAAAATCTCTAAACTCAAGCCTGTCGCCTTTAACCAAGGCGTCGGTCATTTTGTCTAGAAAATTTTGAATCACGGTACGCACGTGATTAGGATGAATTTTGTGATCTTGTGAGATCGTGCTGATTAGTTTCTTCTTCGTCATGGTAGCCATATTAGACAATGCCTCCTATTAAAGTGCCCTAAAGTAGCTCGTTGAGTAACCCTAAATAATAAACTTTTGAAGTATAAGCTCATCATATCTATTCATCCTTTGGATTCAAGACATTTTTTAAAAAATGCGCAATCACTATAAACCATATCGATTAATGCGAATAATTATATTTCTAGAAATAGCGAGAAAAATTCTCCTTAAATTCCTAGTATACATCAAACACGTGACTTCTTTAATCTAACTTGGTAAAGTTCTAGTCGCTGCGTCCTCGTAGCTCAGCAGGATAGAGCGGTTGCCTCCTAAGCAGCAGGCCATGCGTTCGAATCGCATCGAGGACGACTTTTTGCCTCTAACTCCTAAACTATTAATTTGCTTGTATCTGTGGTTTACGTATTTTAGCGGTATTCTGTTTTGGTTTCTGAAAACTAGGTCCAGAAAGAAAATTATGAATCCCCTCCGCAATGCCCTTCGCTATATGCATTCGATAGCGAGCATCTTGTAGAGCGGCCCGTTCACGAGCATTGGATAAAAACCCAGTTTCCACTAAAACTGCTGGCATAGAAGTATCTCTAATCACAACAAAGTTCGCGGTTTTCAAACCTCGAGACTTCAAAATACCGTTTTTTTCCATAGCAGCTAAAATATTTTTCCCGAGTACTTCTGACATGCCATTCCTAGACGGAGATCCAATCTTACCGTTATAAAAATAAACTTCGGTGCCAAACGCTCCAGCGTTTGAAGAATAATTACAGTGAATACTGACAAAGACGTCCCCCTGCCCACGGTTAGACAAAGCGACTCGTTTCCCTAAATCGACGTATACATCAGAAGATCGCGTAAGCTGAGGTTTATAACCCATCCGCTTCAAGTAACTTTGAACTGCCAAAGCAAGAGATAAGGTAAGGGTTTTCTCTTCATAATGAAGTTCCTTACTTGCTGTGCCTTGGTCTTTTCCCCCGTGTCCAGGATCTATAAATATGACCTCACTGCGTCGTACACGCTGAGGAGGATTCGATGTTTGAGCAAAAATAGGGTTGCTTCCTAACACACATAAAGCAAAAAAAGACAGTTGCCTAGACATAGGAAGCGAGTACCTCACAAACAGTCTGCTTATCATCAAAAGCAACTGTTTGGTGTTTAAATATTTGGTAAGCTTCATGCCCTTTTCCTGCTATTAACACTATATCTTTATCTGAGGCAATAGACAGAGCATATGTAATTGCTTGTTTTCTGTCGATTTCGATGAAATAGTTTTTTGAATAAAATCCCTGACAGATTTCATTCACAATATCTTCGGGAGACTCGCTCCTAGGGTTATCTGAAGTTACAACAGCAAAACCATAACGCTCTACCACCTGAGCCATTAATTTCCGCTTACTTCGATCTCTATCTCCGCCGCAGCCAAAGACAACAATCAATCTCCCGCCCTCAGGAAGTAACTCCTTCAATCCTGTTAAGACATTATCCAAAGCGTCGGGAGTGTGTGCGTAATCAATATATATAGGACATTGACCTGTGAGTACAGGATCTAAACGACCTGGAGGAGGTTGGCAATATCCTATCTTTTCTATCAGATCAAGAAGATCGCAACGTAAACTTGCATGCACTGTCGAGATAGCGGCAAGCATATTATAGACGTTATGCCTTCCAATAAATGAGGAAGAGCAGGGTATTTTCTGGTCACCGTACACTAAGGTATACTTCGTTCCTGAGCGAGAAAGTTGAATATTGGTTGCTTGGTAGTCAGCAGGACTCTCCACACCATAGGTTATGATGCGTGCCTTTGCATTCTCAATACACTGAAAAGCATAGGGAGAATCTGTGTTAATTACAACAAGTCCTGAGGGTGGCACAAGAGTAAAAAGTTTTGCTTTCGCTGCAACATAGGCTTCAAATGTGCCATGGAAGTCGAGATGGTCTAAAGTAATATTGGTCAAAATAGCTGTATCAAAATTGGTATAGGCTACTCTTCCAGAAGCAAGTCCGATAGAAGAGACTTCCATAACAACAGCTTCTCTATTTTGACGCACCATGGTGGCTAAGTATTTTTGTAGAAGGGCTGGTTTCGGTGTGGTAAACCCGTCTTTGATGACCCCTTCTCCTAATACATGCTCTATAGTTCCTACAAGCCCTGAGGGCCTCTGATATCTATCCAATAAAGTTTTAATTAGAGATGTTACTGTAGTTTTCCCATTCGTTCCAGTGACGCCTATGGTATGGAGCTTACTTGAAGGGTATCCGTAATATTTTGCAGAAAGCTCGGCTTCCAATTCTTCTAAGCGGGGAGTGATTATCTGAACAACGGAAAGGAACGGGTTGTACAATGAAGAAACAACTGCAATAGCTCCATTACCCACAGCATCGGCGGCAAAGTCATTGCCGTCGTACTGTTTGCCCTTATAGGCAATAAAAACATCGCCAACACCCACACAACGGGAATCGTGTGTCAAGTTACGCACTTCAACGGGGCGAACTTTTCCGTAGATTTTAGCTTGAACCCCATGGAGTAGCTCTTTTAAATCCATTTACACTCCAGGAACTATTGAAAAACAATTTTTTTCATAAAAAGCCCTCTACAGGCATGCTACTACTGTGATTTCTAAAAAACGCATTTTCAAGGATTTCTATACAGAATTTCTTTACTCGTAGGCCGACAAAAATTCAAGCAAAGTAGTATACAAGTAATCACAAAAAACTGTCCATAAAGTTCTTACTATTCTCTGAAATATAAAATTCCTCCTGCCCAGTTCATTGACATGAATCTTCTTTATATTGGGCATTCCTGGGTTCTGAAACTCATAAACACACCGACCAATCTCTTCCTGATAAGCTTAAATAGGCCATCCAGAAATAAAAAATACTGAAATACTCTCTTGATCTCCTTCCACACCTCAGCACAGCTACCCTCTACCATCGCCTCTAAGAGTCGGGGGACTTCTTCATTAAGGTCTTAGCCAGGGATCTTGGGAAACTCGCTCTTTCTACGAGCATTCTTATGAACCAATAGACAAAACAAAAAAGCTATATATATATATATAGGTTAAACAGAGAATCTCTGAAAAAATAAACATCCGTACTCATAGCTTCTCTATCTCAATAGTAACAGGCATTGTTAAAATTCTTTAATTACTCATCTTGATTGGGAACCCGAGGAGCAACGGTGGACTCGACATTTGCTTTTGTCGAACCGTTATTGGATGATTTAGAAAAGATTCTTTATGAAAAGTTAAAAATAAAATAACTATTTGTTTAAAAAAAACAAAAAATGCTTATGTCTGGGAATCAAGCGCCTAATCATTACGGAACAAGAAAGTTTTAGCTTTCGGTGGACGATCACCGATAAACCATGAAATTCTCTAAAAAGGTTGATTTAGAGATCCAGAGAGAATCACCTTGAGGAACGATTCCATTCTTCATAAAGACGCTTTAATGCGGCAGCCTCCTCATCGCAGTTTCTTAGCTTCTTATCTGGAACAATCCCTAGATAGAGGAGCGTACGATCAGCAACTCTAGAAAAAATGGGGGCTGCACAACGCCCTCCCATATAATTTTTCGTGCCATCAGCTCGCAATCCGTATTCAGGATCATCTATGGAAACCAGCATCACCAAAGGAGGAAAATTTCCCTCTGCGCTCTGCACAGGAGTAAAACCAATAAAAGAAGCAATATGACGATGTTTATCATATTTTCCATGAAATATCTTTTCTGTAGTTCCTGTTTTCCCTCCACTAGAGTGGTGGTTAGGCGAGGCTCGAAATCCCGAACCTCCTGATAAAGTTGTGAAACGCATCGCACGAACAACTTCTTTAGCAATTTCTTGTGAAAAGAGTCGTTTCCTCTTCTTAGTAGGAAGATGCTGTTCCTCTCCTGAAGCAGAGACGATCTTTTTAACTAAGGTTGGCCGTACGGCATAACCTCCGTTTACAAGGACAGCGTAGGCTTGTACCATTTGTATCCCTGTTGCTAAGATATTATAGCCCATAGCCAACGAATATGGAGTAGATAAGGACCATTCTGGAGCACCGTTAATATGAAAACGATCGGGAGAAGGAACCAAACCAGAGGCTTCGCTGGGAAGCTCTATACCCGTTTTTCTTCCAAATCCAAGGGCAAGCAACTTCTGTTGATACCAGGCGACTCCTAAGGATTGCACGATGCGGTCAGCGAGCTGAGCTACATAGACATTAGAAGATTTCTGGATCGCCATGTACATGTTCAACTGAGAGTTTCTAGAAATATCTTTGAGAGGCGAGCCCTTACGTCCAGGAAATATCGTCCGGGTAACATCAATAGGTTCTTCAGGATCAAAAATCTTTTTCTGCAATTTTATGCTTGCTTCTTCATTCGCTTGTAAAGCAATCGCTACAGTCAAAGGTTTCATGATCGATCCAGGTTCAAAAACATCGCTCACAAAAGATACTTTAGTATGTTCTATTCGTTCTTTGTTATTGAAGTACTCCTTATAGTGTGTTGGATCGAAAAAGGGATATTGGGCAAGTGCGAGAATGTCTCCTGTTTGTGAGTTCATTAAGATTAGCCTACCACCCCGAGCTTTAGCTTCTAGAACTCCCCGCTCTAGTTCTTCCTCTGCAATGGTCTGAATAACAGGGTTTATCGTGAGATAGATATCCGAGCCATCTTTAGGTAGTTTTATCACACGATTCGTATCCAAACGGTTCAAAGGAGAGCGCAACAGTTTTCTCTCTCCAACTTCCCCTTCAAGAATGTGATTAAAGTAAGCCTCCATCCCTCCTGTAGGAAACGCTTTGCCTGTTTTTTCATCTTTAACTTCTCTTAAGGTATGGAGAACTTGTCCAAGGAGCTTACCAAAAGGATACGAGCGTTGGTAATCCGTAATGAAAAATAAGGCATTTGTTGGTAAGCGATGCTTTGTTGCATATTCTTTCCACCAAGTAGATATACGGGCATGAACAGAAACATCTAACAAGGGATACAGTTTGCAGTACCGAGATTTCTTATCTAACTTGATAGAGAGGTCCTCGTATGTCTGCCCCTCAATAAACTGGAGAATCCCCTGGATAATTTGATTGCGATGACATTCGGGTATGGCTAAAGGGTCTGCACAAAGGTGAAATTTTGTAATATCAACAGCAAAAGGTTGTTGGAGGTCGTGGTCTCCCTTACGTAATGTTGTGTTAGCAAAAAAGGTGCCTCTTCGAAAAGGATCACGAACATAAAATTCGTGTTGCGCTAAAGCTTCGGCGGCCCAACGGTCTCCTTCACAAATTTGAATTTTATAATAACGGAATACTAGAAGAGCATAAAGAGCAAACACTCCTAGAATAATCAGAGTCGAACGTTTACGGTAGCTCATAGGATAAAAAACTGATACTTTCTTCTGAGGGATATGTCAAATACTGATATTCGGGAAGAGCTGCTATTTCCATCAAATGATCTGGCCTTTCTATTTTATCAATTAGGAAACGTAAGGAAATATTTTGCTGTTCGAGCTGACGCAAGCGTACAGATAGGCAAGGAATTTCAAGGCGTAATTTTGTAAGCGAGTTCTGCTTATTAATATAAAAATAAAAGAGGCTTCCACAAAAGCATAGGCAACAGCATAAACGTAAAAAACGACTTTTGTTCATTGGGAAGCTTTCTCAAAACACCGTAGCTTTGCCGATCTCGATCTAGGATTTCTTCGTACTTCTTGGTAGCTGGGCATGATCACTTTCTTTGTGATGATCTTCCCTAAACCAGAAGCTTCGGCCTCTCTAAAAAACCATTTCACAGGACGATCCTCAGAGCTACAAAAAGAAATAATAACAAGCCGTCCTTGAGGAGCCAACCAAGATATAGCAGATGCTAGTAAACTTTTCAATTGCACGTCCTCTCGATTCACATAAACACGTAGCGCTTGAAAAATCAAGGTCAGTGGATGTATTTTTCTACGCAAGCGATAGGGAGGGAAAACCCGAACAAGAGCTTCTTTTAAATCTTGGATTGAAAGAATTTTTTTATACTTGCGAAAATGGACAATTGCTTTGGCTGCAGATTTCCATTGCGGCTCTTCGCCGTATTCACGAAATATCCTTCCCAGTTCTTCTTCTTTTAGAGAATTCAGAACATCGCTAGCGGAAGGTCCTTGCATTTGATCCATTCGCATATCCAAATCTTCTTTTTCCCCTTGAAAGCTAAACCCCCGGGACAGAGTATCAAGCTGCATCGAAGAGACTCCTAAATCGGCAAGAACTCCATCATAAAGATGTTTGACGGGACGCTGGGCAAGATCATCGAAAGAGGCATGGGAAAAGTGGACTCTACCTTGAAACATCTCCAAGCGTTGTTGCGCAATTGCTAGAGCCTGAAGATCGCGATCCGAGGCATCATAAGAAGTCAGAGAGGGATACGCTTCAAGGAAAGCGTAAGCATGTCCTCCAGCTCCCAAAGTAACATCTCGGAAAGTATGTGGAGGACGTCCCGCAAATAAAGCTAAACACTCTTCAACTAATACAGGAATATGCACAGGTGGGGACATAATAATTTCCTAAGTTATTGGCATCAAGCAAGGACAAACATACATGATTGGAGAGAAAGAAGAAAGCCTTGCCTTACCTTAAAATATCTAGGACAATCCCTTGGAGAAAGTGACGTTTTTTGATAGAGATGTTATTTACATAATTTCTTAACTACCTTGGATAAGGCGGGAAAGACCCTGGCTTTCGATCAAGACTATTGACTTTTTCCTACACCCCACTATCATCTAGAGATACAGACGGTTTTTTAGGGCCTTGCCATGGTAGAAATTTTCAATTACAGCACGTCTATATACGAGCAGCATGCTTCAAATAGCAGGATTGTCAACGATTTCCGCAAAGAAATCCAGATGGAAGGCATATCGATTCGTGATGTTGCCAAGCATGCTCAAATTTTGGATATGAATCCCAAGCCCTCAGCTTTGATGGCTCTTTTGCAGACAAATCAAAAGTCACACTGGGCATGTTTTTCTCCCCCAAATAATTTTTACAAACAGCGATTCTCCACACCGTACCTCGCACCTTCTTTAGGATCTCCAGACCAACAAGATGAAGATATAGAAAAAATTTCCTCATTTTTAAAAGTTCTCACTCGTGGAAAGTTTTCCTATCGCAGTCAAACGACTCCCTTTTTATCTTACAAGGATAAAGAAGAAGAAGAGGAAGAAGAGGATCTTGATGGAGAGGAAAATCCTAAAGTACAACAAGGCAAAGTAATCTTAAAAGCTCTAGATCTTGGAGTCAAATCTACAAATGTTATGATAGACTATGTAATCTCTCGTATTTTTCAATTTGTTCAAGGCTAATTTATGTTGGATAATGAGTGGAAAGCAATCTTAGGTTGGGGAGATGATGAGTTAGAAGAACTCAGAATTTCAGGATATTCTTTTCTACGCCAGGGGCATTACTCGAAAGCCATTCTTTTTTTTGAAGCTCTGGTTATCTTAGATCCTTTAAGTATCTACGATCATCAAACTCTCGGAGGCCTCTACCTCCAAATTGGAGACAACAGTCAAGCACTTGCTATTTTAGATCAAGCACTACGCATGCAGGGAGACCACCTTCCTACGCTCTTAAATAAAACAAAAGCTCTCTTCTGTTTAGGACGGATTGAAGAAGCTACAGCCATTGCCTCCTACCTTGCTTCTTGCTCGATACCAGCAATTGCTAATGATGCCGAAGCGTTACTGATGAGCTATAGTAAAGCAAGCAAAAAAGATCCTGTGTTAGCCCGTTAATTTTCTTAACTTTTCTCCTACACACGGAATGTATTTTGTTATCAGAAAGCTATGCATTTAGCGAGTCTTTTTTGATTTTTATCACAGAATTTCATCATAGTTTTTCCTTTCATTTTTGCTTCATTATTACCTAACAAAACCAACGATCCGATTTGCCTTAAAACCCAGTAATCGGTAGAGTTATTTTAGCGGCAGAGCATACCGTGTTTACCTGCGGAAGGACGATATAAACTATCCGTTTCAAACAGGAACTCACCGAGGTCAGACTCCAGTCTAAACGTAAGAAGTCTTTGTACCTAGGTGCAATGAAGATGTCAATTAATAGCCAAGATACAACGGGATTTTCTCACGATCAATAATGATCGGTCGATTGTATTTGGGAAAGCTTTATAAATAAAGAGAGCGGCATGTTAACCTGTAACGAGTGCACTACTTGGGAACAGTTTGTAAATTATGTTAAGACACGCTGCTCAAAAACGGCTTTTGAAAACTGGATTTCTCCTATTCAAGTCCTTGAAGAAACTCAAGAGAAAATTCGCTTAGAAGTTCCCAATATTTTTGTCCAAAATTACCTTCTCGACAACTATAAGAGGGATCTCTGTTCTTTTGTCCCTTTAGATGTTCATGGAGAACCTGCTTTAGAATTTGTAGTTGCAGAACAGAAAAAATCTTCTCTTGCTATTGCTTCTCAAAAAGAACTGGGTGAAGGAATTCCTGAAGTCTTTGAAGAGACCAAAGATTTTGAATTAAAACTGAATCTCTCGTATCGCTTTGATAATTTCATTGAAGGTCCCTCAAATCAATTTGTTAAGTCTGCAGCTGTGGGTATTGCTGGGAAACCTGGTCGTTCCTACAATCCCCTATTCATTCATGGTGGTGTGGGATTAGGAAAAACACATTTACTCCATGCTGTAGGTCACTATGTAAGAGAGCACCATAAAAACCTAAGGATACATTGCATCACCACAGAAGCTTTTATCAATGACCTCGTCTATCATCTCAAGTCCAAGTCTGTTGATAAAATGAAAAATTTTTATCGTTCATTAGATTTACTCCTTGTTGACGATATTCAATTTTTACAAAATCGCCAAAACTTTGAAGAGGAGTTTTGTAATACTTTTGAGACTCTAATCAATCTGAGTAAGCAAATTGTAATTACTAGTGATAAACCTCCAAGTCAGCTCAAGCTTTCCGAGCGTATTATTGCTAGAATGGAATGGGGACTAGTTGCCCACGTCGGTATTCCTGATTTAGAAACCCGGGTTGCTATTTTACAGCACAAAGCTGAACAAAAAGGATTGCACATTCCCAATGAAATCGCATTTTATATTGCCGACCATATCTATGGCAATGTCCGTCAATTGGAAGGGGCTATCAATAAACTTACTGCCTATTGTCGTCTTTTTGGAAAAGCTCTTACAGAATCGACAGTCCGAGAAACTCTAAAAGAACTCTTCCGGTCTCCAACGAAACAAAAAATTTCTATAGAAACCATCTTGAAAAGTGTAGCTACAGTATTTCAAGTGAAGCTGAATGACCTTAAGGGAAATTCCCGCTCTAAAGAGCTTGTGTTAGCTCGTCAAATTGCTATGTATCTAGCAAAAACTCTTATTACAGACTCTTTAGTTGCCATAGGAACTGCTTTTGGCAAGACTCATTCGACCGTACTTTATGCCTGTAAAACTATAGAACATAAATTACAAAATGACGAAACGCTCAAGCGTCAAGTAAATCTCTGTAAAAATCATATTGTCGGTTAATTTAGGAGGCATCTCATGTTCCGTAGAACAGGTAAAGGTCCTTTTGAAGATGTGCAAACACTCTATGAAGAAGAAACTTCTTCGCCTTCCAGTTACTCTCCATATTCAAGATCTGAGCGTCCAGAAACGCTCCCGAGTCTTTTTGACAACCCTAAAGCTTCTGAAGCTCGACCTTTGAATCATAATTTAGCTGAAGAGTCTTCTCTTCCCTCATGGTCTTCCACTTCAGGAACAGAAGCATTACTGCCTCTTGAAGAACCTGAAACTACCTTAGGAGAAGGTGTAACCTTTAAAGGAGAACTTGCTTTTGAACGTCTCTTACGCATTGATGGAACTTTCGAAGGCATCTTAGTCTCCAAAGGGAAAATTATTATCGGTCCCAAAGGAGTTGTAAAAGCAGATATTCAATTACAAGAAGCAATTATCGAAGGGGTCGTAGAAGGAAACATCACAGTATCAGGAAAAGTAGAACTCCGTGGAGGCGCAATTATTAAAGGCGATATCCAAGCTACAACCCTTTGTGTCGATGAAGGAGTACGTATTCTTGGTTACCTTGCTATTGCAGGAATCACAGATTCTCCTGAGAAAGAAAGAGACTGATAGAGACTACAGGAGATGAAATCCCCCTAACAATAGCTTGAATCCATTGTTGGGATAAAGGATAAAGAGACAAAAAGCAGATACTTTTTCCTTTAGGAAGTTTTTCTATTTGTTTTTTCTTAGGAAGCCATGGCCATAAGGAGACTTTCGAAAGCTTTTCCTTTTTAGCAACTTCTGTTACGATTTCCCTAGAAATTGTTGATACTATATAGGCAATACACTTAGGTATAGAATCTAGTGATGCTAGCTCAAAGCCTATATTTTTAGAGAAAAATTTTAGAGCAGGCCGCTTGCCCTCACAAGCATGAGAATATATCGAGAGTGCCGTTTGTGAAGGGAGGTACAAGCTGAAAGCTTGAAGTTGTGAAGAGACTGAACAACGGCTACATCGAGTGATTTCGGAAACACCAAGACAACGAAAACAGTGTATACAACGCCCTTCTCTATTTTCTACGAGGAATTTTTCTAAGCATTCCGAACACAAGCAGACTCCTGGGTCTTGACAACCGTAACATAACTTTGGGAAAAATAAAGATGAAAGTACCATCTATTTTTTAATCATGAAAATTTTTATTCCTAAAATTTTAAGCAATTTGCTACGTTTTTGAACGTGTAGAAGCCTTAACTTTTCTCTCAATCATAATGCTCAAAAAATTCATAAATTCTCTTTGGAAAATCTGTCAACAAGATAAGTATCAGCGCTTTACTCCGATCGCAGATGCCATCGATACATTTTGTTACGAACCTATTGAAACCCCTTCGCAACCTCCTTTCATCCGCGATTCTGTAGATGTTAAACGTTGGATGATGCTCGTTGTAATCGCCCTACTGCCTGCTACGTTTGTTGCCATCTGGAATTCAGGAATTCAAGCTATCGTTTACAGCTCAGGCAATCCTGTGTTGATGGAGCAATTTTTACATATTTCTGGATTTCGTAGTTATCTATCCTTTGTTTTCAAAGAGATCCATGTCTTTCCTATCCTTGCGGAGGGACTCAAGATCTTCATTCCTCTACTGACTATTAGCTACGTTGTTGGGGGAACCTGTGAGGTCATTTTTGCCGTTGTGCGTCGACATAAAATTGCAGAGGGACTTCTTGTAACAGGAATCCTCTATCCTCTCACACTTCCTCCGACCATTCCTTACTGGATGGCAGCTCTAGGGATCGCATTTGGTATTGTGGTTAGTAAAGAGCTCTTCGGAGGAACAGGGATGAACATCCTCAACCCCGCCTTATCAGGAAGGGCATTCTTGTTTTTTACTTTCCCAGCAAAGATGAGTGGGGACGTCTGGGTAGGAAGCAACCCCACAGTAATTAAAGACAGCTTAATCAAGATGAATTCTACGACAGGGAAAGTACTTCTTGATGGATTTTCACAGTCTACATGCTTACAAACTCTAAACTCGACACCTCCATCTGTGAAGCGTCTACATGTAGATACTATTGCTGCAAACATACTTCATATTCCTCACGTCCCTACTCAAGATGTCATTAACTCACAATTTTCTCTTTGGGCAGAGACACATCCTGGTTGGGTCCTAGATAAACTCACGCTGACACAACTCCAAACGTTCGTTACAGCCCCTGTTGCTGAAGGGGGATTAGGACTTCTTCCCACACAGTTTGATTCTGCCTATGCGATTACTGATGTGATCTATGGTATTGGGAAGTTCTCAGCAGGAAATCTCTTTTGGGGGAACATTATAGGTTCTTTAGGAGAGACATCAACATGTGCCTGCCTATTAGGTGCTATATTCCTTATCATTACTGGCATTGCCTCCTGGAGGACCATGGTAGCCTTCGGGATAGGAGCATTTCTTACAGGATGGTTGTTTAAATGTATCAGCGTGCTAATTATCGGACAAAATGGAGCTTGGGCACCTGCTCGATTTTTCATTCCCGCCTATCGACAGCTTTTTCTCGGGGGACTTGCTTTTGGTTTAGTCTTTATGGCTACAGACCCTGTTTCCTCTCCCACTATGAAATTAGGGAAATGGGTTTATGGCTTCTTTATAGGATTTATGACTATCGTGATTCGTCTTATCAACCCTGCATATCCTGAAGGAGTGATGTTAGCAATTCTTCTGGGTAATGTATTTGCTCCTCTTATCGACTATTTTGCTGTTAGAAAGTATAGAAAAAGGAGAGTCTAGAATATGTCCAAAGGCTCTTCAAAATGTAGCTCCCGTATAAACCAAACGTGGTACATCATCTCCTTTATCTTGGGCCTAAGCTTATTTGCAGGAGTATTGTTATCTACAGTATACTACGTGCTTTCCCCAATACAGGAACAAGCAGCCACTTTCGATCGCGATAAGCAAATGCTTTTAGCTGCTCGCGTTTTGGATTTTAAAGGAAGATTTCAAATTCAGGAAAAAAAGGATTGGCTACCTGCGGTTTTTAATAAAAAAACTCAACTCCTTCAAGTTGCTACAGAAAAAGTCTCAGCCGTTTCCCATTCTGATTTAGAACTTTATGCTGAACGCTTTGTCCGTCCTCTACTTACAAATACCCAAGGCAAGGTAGTTTCTTTTGAAGAAAAAAATCTTAATGCCACTGAGTTTTTTGAAAAATATCAAGAACACCCTGCATGTGAACAATCTCTCTTGCCATTTTATGTCATTTTAGAAAACACACCTCGGACACAAAACATGTCAGGATCCGACATTGTGAAAGATCTTTCTGTAGTCGAAGCTTTGATATTCCCTATATCAGGATTTGGCCTTTGGGGCCCTATTCATGGTTATCTGGGAATTAAAAACGATGGTGATACCGTATTGGGAACTGCATGGTATCAACAAGCAGAAACGCCAGGCCTAGGGGCAAATATTACGAATCCCGAATGGCAAGAGCAGTTCTATGGGAAAAAGGTCTTCTTACAAGATTCTTCTGGAACTACAGATTTTGCAACAACAAACCTAGGACTTGAGGTAATTAAAGGTTCCGTGAGTACCACGTTTGCAGATTCTCGAAAAGCTCTTTCTGCTATTGATGGGATTTCTGGAGCAACCTTGACGTGCAACGGTGTCACTGAAGCTTACGTGCAATCTTTAGCTTGCTATCGTCAACTCCTTATACATTTTTCCAATTTAAACCATTCAAAAAAACAGCCTAATGACAAGTAAAAAGTCCTATAAGAGTTACTTCTTTGATCCACTATGGAGCAACAATCAAATACTCATTGCTATTTTAGGAATTTGCTCTGCCCTGGCAGTGACAACGACAGTACAAACTGCCATTACTATGGGACTTGCTGTCAGCATTGTTACAGGATGCTCGTCATTTTTTGTTTCCTTATTGCGTAGGTTTACTCCTGATAGTGTAAGGATGATCACTCAGCTAATTATCATCAGTTTGTTTGTGATTGTCATAGACCAATTTTTAAAAGCCTTTTTCTTTGATATTTCCAAAACACTTTCTGTTTTTGTTGGCCTTATCATCACCAACTGTATTGTAATGGGAAGATCGGAAAGTCTAGCTAGGCATGTTCCCCCGATTCCTGCGTTCTTAGACGGCTTCGCCTCAGGATTAGGATACGGTTGGGTTTTACTTCTCATCGGAGTGATCAGAGAGCTCTTCGGCTTTGGAACTCTTATGGGATTTCGCATTATCCCTCAATTTATCTATGCTTCGGAAACCCATCCCGATGGATACGAAAATTTAAGTCTCATGGTGCTAGCGCCATCAGCTTTTTTCCTACTCGGTATTATGATTTGGCTTGTCAACATTCGCGACTCTAAAAAGACAAAAAGGTAGTTTATGTGGTTAGGTTCGTATACTTGGCTTAATGTCTTCGGCATTCTCCTACAAGCAGTTTTTATTCAGAATATCCTTCTTGCGAACTTTTTGGGGATGTGCAGCTACCTTGCCTGCTCTGGTAGGGTGTCCACAGCCAATGGTTTGGGAATGTCTGTAGCTCTTGTCCTCACCGTAACAGGAAGTATCAACTGGTTTGTCCATGCGTTCATCACAGGCCCCAAAGCTCTCACTTGGATTTCTCCCTCTTTAGCTTCTGTAAATTTAGGTTTTCTAGAGCTCATCATTTTCATTGTGGTGATTGCGGCATTCACGCAAATTTTAGAGCTTATCCTAGAAAAGGTCTCCAGGAACCTCTATCTTTCCTTAGGAATTTTCCTTCCACTGATTGCCGTGAACTGTGCGATCCTAGGAGGGGTGCTCTTTGGAATTACGCGTAGTTATCCTTTTATTCCTATGATGATTTTCTCTTTAGGAGCGGGATGTGGGTGGTGGCTTGCTATTGTTATTCTAGCCACTATCAAAGAAAAACTCGCCTATTCTAACATTCCCCAAAACCTCCAAGGAATGGGAATCTCCTTCATCACAACAGGTCTCATTGCTATGGCCTTTATGAGCTTAACGGGCATTGATATTTCTAAACCCTCAGCAACTAGTACAAGAGTTCCTATCAAAGTCGAAGTTGTTCAAAACACTACGAATCCAGAAGAAATATCTTCTCCTAAACATTGGCAAAGTATTTCTAAATCACGAAGACAACGTTGTTCTTGCTCTGGAAAAGCTTTCTGTAAACTTTTTTGTAGAGCAAAACACTTTTAACCGATTTCAATTCGAGATGCGGGGTGAGGTGGTGGCTTTCTCAAACTGAAGAGAATTTTATTTACGATACAATAAATACCTATCGTCAATAAAATACAAGCAGCAAGAGTAATACCGATATAGAAAGCGCAGATTTTCAGTTGCGAATCTTGAGGAGAAAATAGAATCGTTATCAGGGCTGCAGCTAACGAAACAAGGAGAATAGCAAGGACCTTGGAGAACACTCGATAACATAAAGAGTTCTCCGAACCATGGGACACACTGGAATACTGCTTGAGTAAGGCAAGTGTATTTGGATTTGTTTCAGAGCAATGAACGTACTTAGGTAGTGGTATCATGGTTGTAAAATCAATAAAATGTAGACTAAGCTTTAATTAATAAACTTAGTTTTTCTTCGGCGTTGTGGCACTGAGAATTTTATAGCGCCAACACGCACAAACCAAAATCGATAGAGTAATACAGCTCGCAGTAATCCAAATAGAGAGTTGTAGGGGTGCTGACGTTGCTAAAAACAGACCAGCAGCTACCAAAGAAATCACAACCAACGAGAGCACTATTATTGCTATAGTAAGCCTCTTTACACGAGGATTCTCAACACGTTGTTGTACGTGATCTTGTGCGGAATTAGGCGCTATCGAGCTAGCTGAAGCCATAAAATAAATTTTGGTAAAATTTTTTAAACTGATGACATAAATTTTAAATGTTTTAAGCTTAAAAAAATACCTCTTATCTTCTTAAAAATTAAGTATATGCAATAAAAATTTTATTCTTCATTCGTCAAAGAGAATTTCGAGGAGCTCCAGTCATCGTCTAACCGTACTACAGCCAACCAGCCTTCTCCTTCTGGAGCTTCGTTAAGCTTCCGAGGATCGTCGACTAGATCAAGGTTTACATCGATAATTTCTCCTGATACAGGACTTAAAACCTCAATAGCAGATTTAGAAGACTCTAAAACGACTAAAACCTCACCTTCTTTACATACGCTCCCCACTGAAGGTACATCTACATGAAGAATCGTTCCCAAGTTTTTCTGCATTTTTCCTGTTAATCCCAGGCGCACGACTCTCTCATGGATTGGCAAAACCCAGACATGATAATCAGAATACCACATTACCTTACGACTCCCTGTTCTACAAAGCGTTCCATATAGGATCCTAAAAGTTCTTCGTCCAACTGACTTTTAGCTAAAAATAGTTTATCCACGCTCGCAGGACGATCATAAAGTAAATGAGACAAGCACTGATAATAACAGGGACCTTCGTTAGGACTCATCAATACAGAGGAGTATTCTCCTATCTTCATAGAGAAAAGTCTGTCAAAGTCTTCGGGCAACTCGCTGTCCCCTCGGGAAAAAGTTTTTAATGAGCGTTCTAAACTCCATGCCAAAGTCCCCCCTAGATGCCTTCCCAACCTATGGTCTTCGATCACTTTCCAAAGACGCCGTTGCCATAGGCCAGCGCCCTCTTCTTTTGGATAACGCGTGCGTAAAGCAGATTCTATACGCTCCATGTCTACAAGATGACCATGAGAAGCAACTAACTTTGAAGCCAGATCTCTTTTTAAAACCTCACGATAAGGAAGCACTTCTTCTTTTTCAAAAGAATTATTAACAACAAAGTTATAATATCTTTCTGAGTCTTGGCTATATAAATCTACGACCTCATTTTCAAGCAACACTTTGGCTAGTTGCTGACCGTCGGATATTCCTGGTAAAGCACTATCTTTACCCGCAGATAAAAGAAGCTCGCGACTCTCCATGGGAATCCGTTGTAAAGCTTCAGAAATTCTCTCAGAGCGGGCCCTTAAGATTTCCTTGCGTGTGAAGAGAGAAATTTTATCTCGCAAGATAGGCTTAAGGTGCTGGAAGTCTTTATATGACTGACAGGTCTCCACTTCAGGAAACTCCTGGAGAATCTCCTGAAAATGTTCAGAATTTTGTTGCCATTGTAGTACTTCAACCATGGGCACACTAGCTGCTAAGTCTTGCAAAGCTATACTCTTGTAGTCTATAGAGAACCTTCTACCCACCAATCGAGGTTCTTTAATTTTTATATTAGCTATAGGCAACATCTCGTGGGGAACATCCAAGCAATCCGATTTAGGCGAGCTAATTAACCTTAAATAGGTTTCAAAAGCTTTTAATTCTTGCTTTGTTTTAAAGCTATACTCTTTAGGGAGTTTAAAGAACTCTACTTGTATAGAATCTTTTCCTTGAACAAAAAATTTAGTTAGAGGTTGGAAATCAAAAGAAACACTGCCCTGTAGCATGAGAAATGCTCTTTTACAAAGCAATATGTCTCGATACATGTTGAAAAATTCGGATTCGGAGGTCTCTAAAAACTGAAAATACGAGTTCACAAATTCTTGAAATCCCAAGGAAAACTCTTTGTTTTTACTTATCTTGGCGTATGCATGCTTGGCTTTATCATAGAAGTCGTCATGAGCTTCTTGTCGTGAGGGCCTAGGAAGCACCTTTTTTTGCTCGTCAATAAAGCGAATTAACACCTCAACAGCAGCCGAGAGGTACGCATCCCCAAACCAATCTTGAATCGTATGGTAGCCAAATAAACGTAAGTCTTTCCCTCGTGATAAAGCTTCATCTGGGGGAAGTGAGAACATTTGCCTGCGATACTCTAACATTTGTCGAAGCACGTAATGAGGGAACCTTCTCTCTTCAAGAAAAAGTTTGACCCTAGCAAGAAATCCTTCCTTGGATACAGGATTTTCTATTTGTTGAAAGATCCTAAAGATCTCTAAAAGCTGAGGAGCCGAAGATTTCCAAACTTCTTCAGAGGAAATAAAAGGAGCGTCAAAACGACGATAGGGCTGGTATGTTTTTTCCTTGCTAAAGATTTTTTCTCTTGAAGTATAAACCTTTAAAAAGAGCTTTTCTCCTACCCTTGTCGTTAGAAAATAATCAGTAAGTAGCCCCTCATTAATAAAATTCCAAGCCCTTGGATTCCCAGTAAAGGGATATGCTTCGTGAGCGAGGAACTTTTTCATAGCGACAAAATCTTTTTCTAAATACTTCTTCCCTGATGCAGTGGTAAAGACAATCCGACGTGAAGTGGATTCTCTAGAACCTTCTCCTCTAGAAAATCGTCCCCAGCCCACTCCAATACCAGAAACACAAACTACAGCAATTACAATGCCAATAAATTTTTTTTGATGCTTATAGAAGAACGATAACAAAGTCCACCCTCTATCCAAACAATAAAAGCGTAGTGTAAACGATAGTAAAGAAAAAAACCAAGTAGGATCCCTGTTGAGCCTACAGAAGGGATCCTATTGCCAGAGCAGACCCGTAAGGATTATGCAGGCATATAAGTCAGTTGCAGATGTCCCAATGTGTGATGTACGGGATGGAAATACCAATAGAAAATGTCCTCTTGACTTACAGAAATAGATAACCCGATATCTTTATTAAAGACTTTTAGAGCTTTTGCAGCGACTTCTGGGGATTCGATAACAACAATACTTTCGTAATCAAAAGCATCACTTTTTTTTCCAAAATTGTAACTCCCGATCACAAAAATTGCATCATCAACAATCATACACTTCTTGTGCAGCTGAGTTTCCCAAACAGCAAACTCATAAATAGAAATCCGCTCACAGGGTTGCAACTTTTGGCAAAACCACTTTTTCCAAAGAAGATAGCGACTTCCATAGCTTAAGGCAAAATAGTTAATGCGATTTCCCCAAGCATAGGGTCCAGTAATTGAGGGGCTCAAATCATGACAGCCGTTCGTAATTAAACTGAGATGAACGTTATGATTATGAGAAACATCAACAAGAGCGTATAAAATCTCATCCTTAGGAATAAAATACATCTGGGCAAGCTTCAGAGAAGATTTTGCTCCTTGGATTAATTTCAAGTATTCTTGAGTCACAGGATTTGGTTGCTTATCATGGGGACCACCGAAAACTACCCTAACTTTTGAAGAATCTACAAGAACAAGATCTTCATGACTGTCAATCTCAGGAAATGTAGTCTCCTCTGCTTGATCCAAAGTGAGTGGTGGACATGAACCTGCAAACTGCTCGGGATTATCAATAAACCACGCATGGTGTGCGTAGTAATCCCACATAGCAAATTGCTTATGATATTCTTCCCTAAGTTGCAAACCAAGGGCCGTAGAACGCAGCATGACATCCTGGTCACGAAATGCTAAGGGGCGACGTACTCCGCTCACAAATAAACGGGGAACATCTACTTTCTCAGGAATCTCATTCCCTCGATTACACATAAAGTCTTCGAAATTGGTGCCGCCTAGGATACAATATTTACCGTCAATAATAGAAAGTTTGATATGCATTTCAATGACATTAGGAGAGAGAATACTTATTGAGGGAGGGCAACCTGTAAAGACGTAGAAAAATCGATTAGGATGACGATCTTTTAGAGCCTTTAGTAATCTTTGGTCTTCGGCATCGGTAAAGGTAGGTTGAACAATGATATAACCGCAGAGCTCTGGGACCTCATCCATACGATTCCCTAGGCGATCTAGTAAATCTTTAAGCAAGCGACCTCCTGTCATGCAGGGGCAAAGTTCTACATAAGAATGTGCATGATCTATGCAACGCAATATCTGTTCGAAGGCCTCTAAACTATTGTCGTAAACGAAGACGCCGATTGGCTCACTATTTGCAGCTACGATTGTCTTTGCCGAAGCAAAACTAGGAACTAACAAAATAAAGAATATTCCAAGAGCTGTTAGGCAAGAACGTAATTGATTCATAATCCCTCACAACAAAACAATTTAATAAATGCCTCTTTGATTTGCTGACGTACCTCGCAAAGCAAGTCGGTGTCAGACTCAAAACCTAAAGGGAAAAAAGCATGCGCCTTTATCTGTTCAAGAATTTCTTGAAGGACCTCAGGTCGTAAGAATCGCTGGTAAAAATCGGAAGAACTTCCTGATAGGAATAGCGATCCCTGATGTAAAAATCCCTGTTGTACTTTACGCTGGGCAGCACCACCAATCTTTTTTCCCCCAAAAAGAACATCGTACTTAGAGGTTTTTGCCATACAAAAATTCCCTGAAGCCTCGAGAGAAGAGCTTTCGTCTTCTGGAGCTAAAATCCCTTGGATCCGAAATACTTTCTCCAGAACCTTCGCTACAAAAGAGTTCACAGTATGGTAGTTCGCTAATACAGATGAAGAATAGGAGGGATGAGTTGCTGACATAAGAAGAGAAAAAGCATAATCTCCTTGGTGGAAGACAAATCCCCCTCCAGTAGGTCGAATCGCGGCGTCCAATCCTAGATTTTTATAGTTGGAAACTAAAAATTTTTCTGGACGCATAAAGTGACCATAGGTCAGGGAACAGGGGTTTTCCCACTCGTAGAGATGTAAAATTAGCTCACCCTCTTTAAGATCCTGCAACATATCTCGGTCTTTAGCCATATGGGAGGCTGCTGAAGATTTTCCTGAATCTACGATACGAACTTTCATATAACGAACATAAAAACTAACTAAGACTATTTCAAAAGAGGCTAATTATTGTATCATATGTAAAAGTTTGTGCATAACTTTCCCTTAAATTCAGAGTAATTCTACGAATTTTTTTGGTTTAGAGCGAAGAGTTGCATCATTATTTTAAATTTCGTATATGCTTAAGGAAAGTTCTACCCCTGTCTTTTAGGTTTTTATGTTTGAGAAGTTTACTAATAGAGCAAAGCAAGTCATTAAATTGGCCAAAAAGGAGGCTCAGCGTTTAAATCATAACTATCTGGGCACCGAACACATCCTACTTGGCCTGCTCAAACTCGGCCAAGGGGTAGCTGTTAATGTGTTACGCAACCTCGGGATAGATTTTGATACAGCAAGACAAGAAGTCGAACGTCTGATTGGTTATGGTCCAGAAATCCAAGTCTACGGAGATCCCGCCCTTACAGGGAGAGTAAAAAAATCTTTTGAATCAGCAAATGAAGAAGCCAGCCTCCTAGAGCACAATTATGTAGGGACCGAGCATTTGCTCTTAGGGATCTTGCACCAAACAGATAGCGTGGCTCTCCAAGTATTAGAAAATTTACACATTGATCCAAGAGAGATTCGTAAGGAAATTCTTAAAGAATTAGAGACCTTCAATCTACAGCTTCCTCCTTCTTCTTCCTCATCATCCTCTCGAAGCAACCCCTCTTCTTCGAAATCCTCGTTAGGCCATAGCCTAGGTTCCGACAAAAGCGAGAAGCTTTCTGCTTTAAAAGCATACGGTTATGATTTAACGGAGATGTTCAGAGAATCCAAGCTCGATCCTGTCATCGGTCGTTCCTCGGAAGTTGAGCGGTTAATTTTGATTCTTTGTCGAAGAAGAAAAAACAATCCTGTGCTTATTGGAGAAGCGGGAGTTGGTAAGACTGCGATTGTTGAGGGTCTTGCTCAAAAGATTATTCTCAATGAAGTTCCTGATGCGTTGCGCAAAAAGCGATTGATTACCTTGGATCTTGCTTTGATGATTGCGGGAACAAAATACCGGGGGCAATTTGAGGAGCGGATTAAAGCTGTCATGGATGAGGTTCGCAAGCATGGAAACATCTTGCTCTTCATTGATGAGCTCCACACGATTGTAGGAGCAGGAGCCGCCGAAGGAGCCATAGATGCTTCTAACATTTTAAAACCTGCGCTAGCCCGGGGTGAAATTCAATGTATTGGCGCGACTACCATAGATGAGTATCGCAAGCACATAGAAAAAGACGCTGCTCTAGAACGTCGTTTCCAAAAAATTGTCGTTCATCCTCCTAGTGTGGATGAGACTATTGAGATTTTACGTGGTCTGAAGAAAAAATATGAAGAACACCACAATGTCTTTATTACAGAAGAGGCTTTAAAAGCGGCTGCTACTCTTTCAGATCAATATGTTCATGGACGTTTCCTTCCAGATAAGGCGATTGATCTTTTAGATGAAGCGGGCGCTCGTGTCCGTGTGAACACTATGGGTCAGCCCACAGATTTAATGAAGCTAGAGAGATGTAAAATTAGCTCACCCTCTTTAAGATCCTGCAACATATCTCGGTCTTTAGCCATATGGGAGGCTGCTGAAGATTTTCCTGAATCTACGATACGAACTTTCATATAACGAACATAAAAACTAACTAAGACTATTTCAAAAGAGGCTAATTATTGTATCATATGTAAAAGTTTGTGCATAACTTTCCCTTAAATTCAGAGTAATTCTACGAATTTTTTTGGTTTAGAGCGAAGAGTTGCATCATTATTTTAAATTTCGTATATGCTTAAGGAAAGTTCTACCCCTGTCTTTTAGGTTTTTATGTTTGAGAAGTTTACTAATAGAGCAAAGCAAGTCATTAAATTGGCCAAAAAGGAGGCTCAGCGTTTAAATCATAACTATCTGGGCACCGAACACATCCTACTTGGCCTGCTCAAACTCGGCCAAGGGGTAGCTGTTAATGTGTTACGCAACCTCGGGATAGATTTTGATACAGCAAGACAAGAAGTCGAACGTCTGATTGGTTATGGTCCAGAAATCCAAGTCTACGGAGATCCCGCCCTTACAGGGAGAGTAAAAAAATCTTTTGAATCAGCAAATGAAGAAGCCAGCCTCCTAGAGCACAATTATGTAGGGACCGAGCATTTGCTCTTAGGGATCTTGCACCAAACAGATAGCGTGGCTCTCCAAGTATTAGAAAATTTACACATTGATCCAAGAGAGATTCGTAAGGAAATTCTTAAAGAATTAGAGACCTTCAATCTACAGCTTCCTCCTTCTTCTTCCTCATCATCCTCTCGAAGCAACCCCTCTTCTTCGAAATCCTCGTTAGGCCATAGCCTAGGTTCCGACAAAAGCGAGAAGCTTTCTGCTTTAAAAGCATACGGTTATGATTTAACGGAGATGTTCAGAGAATCCAAGCTCGATCCTGTCATCGGTCGTTCCTCGGAAGTTGAGCGGTTAATTTTGATTCTTTGTCGAAGAAGAAAAAACAATCCTGTGCTTATTGGAGAAGCGGGAGTTGGTAAGACTGCGATTGTTGAGGGTCTTGCTCAAAAGATTATTCTCAATGAAGTTCCTGATGCGTTGCGCAAAAAGCGATTGATTACCTTGGATCTTGCTTTGATGATTGCGGGAACAAAATACCGGGGGCAATTTGAGGAGCGGATTAAAGCTGTCATGGATGAGGTTCGCAAGCATGGAAACATCTTGCTCTTCATTGATGAGCTCCACACGATTGTAGGAGCAGGAGCCGCCGAAGGAGCCATAGATGCTTCTAACATTTTAAAACCTGCGCTAGCCCGGGGTGAAATTCAATGTATTGGCGCGACTACCATAGATGAGTATCGCAAGCACATAGAAAAAGACGCTGCTCTAGAACGTCGTTTCCAAAAAATTGTCGTTCATCCTCCTAGTGTGGATGAGACTATTGAGATTTTACGTGGTCTGAAGAAAAAATATGAAGAACACCACAATGTCTTTATTACAGAAGAGGCTTTAAAAGCGGCTGCTACTCTTTCAGATCAATATGTTCATGGACGTTTCCTTCCAGATAAGGCGATTGATCTTTTAGATGAAGCGGGCGCTCGTGTCCGTGTGAACACTATGGGTCAGCCCACAGATTTAATGAAGCTAGAAGCAGAAATCGAAAATACAAAATTGGCCAAAGAACAGGCAATTGGCACCCAAGAATACGAAAAAGCCGCAGGCTTACGTGATGAAGAGAAGAAACTTCGTGAACGTCTGCAAAGTATGAAGCAGGAATGGGAAAATCATAAGGAAGAGCACCAGGTTCCTGTAGATGAGGAAGCAGTAGCTCAAGTAGTTTCGCTGCAAACAGGAATCCCATCAGCAAGGCTTACAGAAGCCGAAAGTGAAAAGCTCCTGAAATTAGAAGACACGTTAAGGAGAAAAGTGATTGGTCAGAACGATGCGGTTACCAGCATCTGCCGCGCCATCCGACGCTCTCGAACAGGAATCAAAGATCCTAACAGACCTACGGGTTCCTTCCTATTTCTTGGGCCTACAGGCGTAGGTAAAAGCCTGCTCGCTCAGCAAATTGCTATAGAGATGTTTGGTGGTGAGGATGCTCTCATTCAGGTGGACATGTCGGAATACATGGAAAAATTTGCTGCCACTAAGATGATGGGATCGCCTCCAGGATATGTAGGTCATGAAGAAGGGGGTCATCTTACTGAGCAAGTCCGTCGTCGTCCTTACTGTGTGGTCCTCTTTGATGAGATAGAAAAGGCTCACCCCGACATTATGGACCTGATGTTGCAAATTTTAGAACAAGGACGTCTTACAGATTCTTTTGGTCGTAAGGTGGATTTCCGTCATGCGATCATTATCATGACCTCCAATTTGGGAGCAGATCTCATTCGCAAAAGTGGAGAAATCGGTTTTGGCCTAAAGTCTCATATGGATTATAAGGTTATCCAAGAAAAAATCGAAAATGCTATGAAAAAGCACTTAAAGCCTGAGTTTATTAACCGTTTGGATGAAAGTGTGATTTTCCGTCCCTTAGAAAAAGAATCCCTATCAGAGATTATCCATTTGGAAATCAATAAGCTTGACTCAAGACTTAAAAATTACCAAATGGCTCTTAATATCCCTGACTCTGTGATTTCCTTCCTGGTCACGAAGGGACATTCTCCAGAAATGGGAGCGCGTCCTTTACGTCGTGTCATTGAGCAATACCTTGAAGATCCTCTAGCAGAGCTACTGCTTAAAGAGTCCTGCCGTCAAGAAGCTCGCAAGCTACGCGCGACCTTAGTCGAAAACCGTGTTACATTCGAAAGGGAAGAAGAGGAGCAAGAGCCCAAAGAAGCTGCGATCCCTAGTCCTGGGATGGAATCCTAGGGACGTCGATCACTCCACTGCCAAGGCAGAGCTCTCGCTGATAAAACGCTATTGTTTGTCCTGGAGTCACTGCCTTGACGGGTTGTAAAAAGCGCACCCTGACTTCGTCATCTGAAATATATTCTATAACGCATTCTTCGTCAGGAGAACGATAGCGAACTTTAGCACTGCAGCGACATCCCAACTTAGGGAGAATAAACCAATTGAGCTCTCTGGCTGTTAATTCCTGAAGGTAAAGTTGGGGATGATCTTCCCCTCTCACAATATAAACAATATTTTCCTCTATACTTTTTCCTATAACATAGCAGGGTTTTGCAGATCCTCCAAGATCAAGCCCTCGCCGCTGCCCTATGGTATAATAGTGAGCTCCCTCGTGTTTTCCTATAACTTCCTTGGTATCCCAATCGACAATGTTACCAATTTTATTGGGAATGAACTTCTCTAGAAAATCTTTAAAAGGACGCTTCCCAATGAAGCAAATTCCCGTACTGTCTTTTTTTTCTGCTGTTGGAAGAGCCGCGTTAGCCGCAATCGCACGAACTTCACTCTTGTTCATTTCTCCCAGAGGAAAAAGCACATTGAAAAGAGCCTCTTTGGGAGTCCCTGATAAGAAATAACTCTGATCTTTTTGAGAATCAAGACCTCTCAATAGTTGAGGTCCGCGAAAATCTGTATTTAATCGGCAGTAGTGCCCTGTAGCCAGGTAATCTCCGCCAAACTCGCGGACTTTCCTTTGTAAAAGGTCAAATTTGATTTCTCGGTTACAAAGAATATCTGGGTTAGGGGTATAACCTAGGGCATATTCTCTGAGAAAACGATGAAAAACTCTTTCTCTATATTCTTTAGCAAAAGATACAGTGTAATACGGTATGTCGAGCTGAAGACACACTCTCTCTACATCTTTGTAATCTTCGGTAGAGGAGCAAAGGCCCTCTTCGGTCTTCTCTTCCCAGTTTTTCATGAATAAGCCGATAACTTTGTAACAAGTAAATTTTTTAAATAAATAGGCAACAACAGAAGAATCCACGCCTCCTGACATTGCTACGATCACGGTTCGTTGCATAGTCTTTCTTAATTGACTCCTGGTAACAAGGGTAGGGTTTTAAAAATTTGAATAACTACAAGGTCGCACTAGTTTTACTAATTGAATAAAAATACCATTTTCTTTAAATTATTGCCTCAAATAATAGAGTTCTCTTTGTGTCTAGTTTAAATAAGGTATTTCCCTCAGCCCTTCCAGAAGAACCTGCTGATTTATTCACAACGAATAAAGAAATCTTAACTCTGGAAGATAAAGGTAACGTTTTTCTTAAGCGATCCATTCCTATTCATATTGCTGTGATTACTATTTTGGTGATCTCTGCTCTCGCGGGAATTACTGTGATCTGTTTGGGCTGCTATGCCCAAAGCATTCTTCAAATTGCGATCGGCATAGTTCTTACTATTTTGGCACTTTTTTCCTTACAAGCCTTTGTAGACTTTATTAGATTAGTTAGGCAGCTCCCTCAGCAACTACATGAGACAGTACAATTTATAAGAGAGAAAATTCGACCCGAATCATCTCTAAGGCTTGTAAGCAACGCACAAAAACAAGCTACCGAGGAAACGTTAAGGCTACACCAAGAACTCTCTAAACTCTCACAGGAAGAGACAGCGCTACAAGCGGCTCTGTATAAGGCACGATCCCAGCTTACCCGAAAGACAGGTCGAAATTAGTTAGCGACGATTAGGAGAAAAAATGATAGATTCCGTAACCCAACCATCATTACCCGAGAGCCAACCTCTTCCCTCTTCTCCAGAGGCTACCACTTGCCTTGATGGTTATATTACACAACCTGATTCTATTCCAGCCACTCCTTGGGAGACCTTTCGCTCAAAATTGTCTACAAAGCAAAGGCTTTGCTTTGTCCTAACACTCCTTGTAACATTAGCAGGAACACTCTTAGCAAGTTGCGCGGCATTTCAAGGAAACTGGATCATCTTTGGAATCGGGTTAGCGGTAATCTTAATCACCCTGATTCTTGCTCTTCTTCTAGCAATCCCCATAAAAAATAAGCAGACAAGCACCAAACTAATCGATGAGATGTCTCAAGACATATCTTCTATAGGGTCAGGATTTGCCAAGAGATATGGATCGATGTTCTCTATAATTAAAGAGACTCATATTCCTGAGCTCGTAACACAGAAGAATTCAGAAAAAGAAAAAATCTTAAATCAAATTGAAGAGAAAAAGGAAGCTAACAGCAAGCTTAAAATTGACATTGCTCTCTGCCAGAACAAATTAGAAAAGAAGAAAGAGAAATCTTTGATAAAAGGTCTTAAAAATCTATCGAAGAAACGTTAAAGCTGTAGTTTCGTTAGGCCTCTAAATAGTACCCTCCATTCAGATAAATCCCCTTGAAAATCCTCCTAAGCAGGAAAATCATTAGATAGTAATTTTAAAATTACGTATATTTCATTTCAATCTCTGGTAAAGTTGGAAAATTCTACGGAACATGTTCAAACTGCTCTTTCACCTCGCTGCATTTGCGGGACACGTACTCTCGACTCCTATTTTTATTGTTCAAGATGCTTGTGGGATTGATGAAGAGGACTGTAAAAATCCTCCTCCACGTCCCTTCTCTACTCAGGTACAATACCTAAAAGTTAACGATGCCAAATTTAAAAAGCTTTCGTATCAAACTCTAGGCTATCGTCAATACGATGGAACTTTTCTCTGCACGCTTCCGATTACAAAACATTCAGGTTTTCTTTTTTCTACTGGTTATATAGGCGCAGATATCCAATGGAAGAGCTCGACCCCTCTTTCAGAGACGGATCCTAAGGGACTAGGCTGGGCGACTTTTCAAGATAGATCTTTTTATAGCTATGCTCTTCTCTCTTTGGGAGCTTACACACTCTCCTTAAAAAATTGGCAGTGGTCTATCATTCTTTCTGGACTTTTTGATCCTCAAAACATTGAGATGGGTTATGGGCTCTATCAAGGAGTTCTCTCTGGCAAATACCAGGCTACGGATAAGCTTTCTGCCATTTTTGGCGTCATTAATGAAACAGGCCTCCATCAAGAGAAAGCCTGGCCTTTGGTAGGAGTGAGCTACAAAGCTACCGACCAGCTAACCTTGAATTGTATCTATCCTGTGAATTTTTCTATCGATTACCGCTCGACCTCTGTCTGCAATTTAGGTTTCTCTTATCGCCTTACAAGATTCCGAAAAAAACTTCATAGGAATCACTTAGTTTCTTCTCGCGGGATCTTTGAGTATCAAGGACGCGAAATTGAGGCCAGCGCGAAGCTAACCCCCTGGCCAGGAAGTTTTATTAAGGGATTTTACGGTTGGTCTATTGGTAATGACATTTCGATAGCAGATGATCACAACAATAACAAAACGTCTCACGCTTTTAAAACATCACCATTTTTCGGAGGTTCTGCCGTAATCAACTTCTAGTATCCGACTTACATCAAGATCTTTGTATACTCTCATGCAGAGGTTTAGAGAAAGTATTCTTTCCTATTTTCCTTCCTACCTGAGAATTTCGATTGTCTAAAAACCCCTATCCTCTTAAACTTTTATGTGATTTTCATAAAATATTCTATTTCAAACGGATATGGGCTTCAAAAATATCTGTAAACAGGGTTCACAGCTATATCTGGACGATATTTTTCCAGAACGTGTATTGGCTCGAAAATTGAAAAACTGCGCTGAGCGCTACCCCAAAACTGCATTAGCCATAGAAGTACTCGTCTCCACAATCCTAGGAGCTCTTAAGGTTATCCTGATTCCCTGCAGTGCAGCTTACGGTTGCGCTACCCTACCAATACGAGCCCTC
Organism: Candidatus Chlamydia corallus; assembly: GCF_002817655.1. NCBI lineage: Bacteria > Pseudomonadati > Chlamydiota > Chlamydiia > Chlamydiales > Chlamydiaceae > Chlamydia > Candidatus Chlamydia corallus. Next base: position 16,220 of record NZ_NWQK01000004.1, on the reverse strand, counting down.
TTTAACTCCATAAAAACAAGAAGCTGCCAGCATCTTTCCTCCTATTGTATGGCTTGGCTCTTTCAGCTTCTTACTATTGCTATTACTGCGGCTCTCGTCTTTAGCCTGATCTTTATACCCCCTGCAGTAGTATTTATCTCATTGGGCATTCTCATGTCTGTAACTACTAGCGCTTCCCTCTTTCAAATCCATAAAAACCTTTTCCCCCAACACCGACCTGTTCCTACACCCTCGGAACCTCCGACTCCGACTTTATCTTCTACACCCCCTCCGTGTGCTGATGAATATGTGCCTCTGATAAGCGAGTCTTATTTTGATGAAGAGTTTAAGTAAATGTAACTTAATATTTTTATTAAAAATCAGTTAAGATTTTAACCAAAAATTCATTTTAATAAAAAAAATCGAAACCGAAAAGAAAAGACAACTAACTAAATCCCATTAAATCTTATAATAATATGAAATATATTCTGTGGATGAAAGTTCATAGTCTTAATGATAATTACAATAAGTTGATAGTATGAGCAATTCGCCTATAAATCCCCTGGGCCAGCCGCAAGTTCCTGCCGAACCGTCCCCATCACGGGCTCCAGGTATAATAAAAAATCTAAAAACGTCATCAACAGGATTATTCCGCCGATTTATCACTGTTCCTGATCGCTATCCTAAAATGCGCTATGTCTACGATATAGGCATTATTGCCCTTGCAGCAATTGCTATTCTTTCGATTCTCCTGACTGCGTCAGGAAGTAGCATCATGCTCTATGCTCTTGCCCCAGCACTTGTTATGGGAGCTTTAGGAGTTTCTCTACTTATTTCTGATATTATGAATAGTCCAAAAGCAAAGAAGATTGCAGAGAGAATCACAGCTATCGTTGTTCCTATAATTGTGTTAGCAATTGCTGTCGGTCTTATTGCAGGAGCCTTCGCTGTCTCTGGTGGGACTATGTTAGTCTTTGCCAATCCTATGTTTATCATGGGGTTAATTACGGTGGGCCTATATTTCATGTCATTGAATAAGCTCACTCTGAACTATTTTCGTACGGAACACCTCTTGAAAACCCAAAAGAAAACTCAAGAGACAATAGATGTTCTTCTAGATTCCCCATCACCCGAAGATGCAAAAAAAATCGCCCTTGAAAGCAAGAGTAATTTAGCTGCAGATGCCCGCCGCAAAAAGGAAGAAGCCGCAAAAAGACAAGATGCCCGTCATCGTCACATCCATCGTAGAGCCCAAGGATCTATGAGCTATTCACCAGATCATACGGGCAAGCACTCACCCTGGCATGATGGTTTCCCAACAAAAAAATCCCTTGATGAGTCCCAACGACCAGGATCAATCAGTCCTCCATTTGAGGGGGGCTCTCATCCATCTCGTTTCGAAGAATTTAATCAAGGTCCCTTCACTGGAAGTAAAACCGAAAGCTCATTTATCCCCATAACACCTGGGAGCCCCACCCCTCCTAGCTTTCCTGCAAGTAGTGTGATTGTACATCCTGAACCCATCTATCCTAAAGACAGAAACTCCTCAATTCCTCGAATATCTTCATCTTCCCGCCGTTCCTCTCGCGATGGTCAAAACAAACAACAGCAACAGAAAGATGAGGATTCGAACCAGGACAGTAAAAAATCTAAGAAGAAAAGTAAGAAAACTAGCACTTCGCGTACAACTCCGCCTCCAGGCAAAAGTTCTCCTAACAAATTTGACCCCAAGAATCCCTTTTCCGATGGTTATGACGAGAGAGAAAATCAGAAAAAAAACAACCAGAAATAATGATCCGCGGTTTAGATAACCATTCCCTCTCCTCACTATTTTTGGTGAGAAACCACACAGTTCAAGAAGATCTGAAACGATTTTGGTTTTAGATCTTCCTTGACACTGCTAAATACTCCACTAATATTTTAAGAAACCGCTAAACTCTTTAAAAGTTTCTTAGCTTCTGTTCCCCCCAGCTTGGTAATTCTACTAGAAATCCTCATAAGAGCATTTCCTTGATTTATTTATCTATATTCTCTATTGCTGCACTAGGCTCCTAAGACATCGGACTGCGGGAGTATTTTTATAGAACCTTGTTATTACTACCCCTAAGAAACAAATGAAAAATTCTTTGCATTGGTTATTTACCTCTTCAGCTCTTGTCCTCTCTCTACCCTCATTAACTGCTGCAGAAACGAATCTCTCGTCATCCGATAACCATGATAATAGCTCTGCTTTCAACGTCAAGCAAACTTCAGAAGCTTCGGGAACTACCTACAATCTCACGAGTGATGTTTCGATCAAGAATGTATCTACAACTAATCCTGCAGATAAAAGCTGTTTTGAAAATACTTCAGGAGCACTGAGCTTTGTTGGAGCTGGGTACTCACTGACTCTACAGGCACTAGGGCTTACGCATGATGGCGCTGCGATTAATAACACCAGTTCTGCTCTTTCTTTCTCAGGATTCTCATCCCTCTTAATAGACTCAGCTCCAGCAACAAGCACCTCAGGAGGGAACGGCGCCGTCTTTGTTACAAATACTAGTGGAGGGAGTGTTACTTTTACTGACAATGCCAGTGTAACCCTCCAGAGTAACTCTTCAGCAAAAGATGGGGCTGCAATTTCTGCTTACAGCATCAATCTCACTAAAACTACAACAGCCGCTCTCTTACATCAAAACACTACCACGAAAAATGGAGGGGCCTTCTGTACCGCAGCAAATACTACAGTTCAAGAAAACGCAGGAACAGTAACCTTTTCCTCAAACACTGCCACAGAAAAAGGCGGGGCAATTTATTCAAAAACCAGTGACAGCAAGATTGCCTCCAATACAGGAGTCGTTACTTTCAAATCGAATACTGCGAAGACGGGAGGTGCTTGGTGTTCTGATGACAACCTGGCTCTTATTGATAATACTCAGGTAGTTTTCCAGGGAAATCAAACGAATGCTTCAGGATCTCTGACAAACCAGGATGGGTGTGGCGGAGCAATCTGTTGTTATCTTGCTGCGGTAGCAGGAAAAACTGGTTTGAAGATTTCTGGAAACCAAGAACTAAGCTTCACTACCAATACTGCAACAGGAAATGGCGGCGCTATTTATGCTACCAAGTGTTCCTTGGATGCCAACTCAACTCTTACCTTCGATCAAAATACTGCAACAGCAGGATGTGGGGGAGCGATCTACACAGAAACTGAAGATTTTGCTCTTACTGAAAGTACAGGGACTGTTACCTTTAGTACTAACACAGCGAAGACGGGAGGGGCCTTATATTCTAAAGGAAATAACTCTCTGACTGGAAATGTAAAACTGATTTTTTCAGGGAATAAAGCCACGGACTCTGGTTCTCCAGCAAATCAAGATGGATGTGGGGGGGCGATCCTAGCCTTTATTGATTCAGCATCTCTAGCAGGAAAAACAGGACTTTCCATTGGAAATAACCAAGAACTAAGCTTCACTACCAATACCGCAACAGTAAGTGGTGGGGCTATCTATGCTACCAAATGTTCCCTATCAGGAAACGGCACCCTTACCTTTGATCAAAATAGTGCAGGAACTGCAGGAGGGGCCATCTATACAGAAACTGAAGATTTTACTCTTACGGGAAGTACAGGAACAGTTACTTTCAGCACAAATACTGCAAAAACAGCAGGCGCTCTACATACTAAAGGAAACACCTCTCTTACTAAAAATAAAGCTCTTATATTTTCTGGAAACTCAGCAACAGCAACAACTACTACAAATCAAGACGGTTGCGGAGGGGCGATCCTCTGCAACATTGCCAACTCCGATATAGCTACAAAGAGTCTAACTCTTACTGAAAATGAAAGTTTAAGCTTCACTACCAATACTGCAACAGTAAGTGGTGGGGCTATCTATGCTACCAAATGTTCCCTATCAGGAAACGGCACCCTTACCTTTGATCAAAATAGTGCAGGAACTGCAGGAGGGGCCATCTATACAGAAACTGAAGATTTTACTCTTACGGGAAGTACAGGAACAGTTACTTTCAGCACAAATACTGCAAAAACAGCAGGCGCTCTACATACTAAAGGAAACACCTCTCTTACTAAAAATAAAGCTCTTATATTTTCTGGAAACTCAGCAACAGCAACAACTACTACAAATCAAGACGGTTGCGGAGGGGCGATCCTCTGCAACATTGCCAACTCCGATATAGCTACAAAGAGTCTAACTCTTACTGAAAATGAAAGCTTGAGTTTTAGTGGCAATACTGCAAAGGCAAGTGGCGGGGCAATCTATGCTCCCAAGTGTATAATATCGGGAAGTCAAGCGATAGACTTCGATGGCAATTCTGCCGAAACTTCGGGAGGAGCGATTTATTCAAAAATACTCTCGATCACAGCAAATGGTTCTGTCTCATTTACCAATAATTCTGCAGGAAAAGGAGGAGCCATTCATATTGCCGACAATGGAGAACTTTCTTTAGAGGCTATCGATGGTGACATTACTTTTTCAGGGAATCGATCTACGGAAGGAAAGTCGACGCCCAACTCGATTCATCTGGGTGCAGGAGCCAAGATCACTAAGCTTGCAGCAGCTCCTGGTCACACTATTTACTTCTACGATCCCATCACGATGGAAACTCCTACATCTGGAACCATAGAAGAACTTGTAATTAATCCCGTTGTTGTCAAAGCCGTTGTTGCCCCTCAGGTGCAACCAAAAAATGTTCCTACAGCTTCTGTTCCCGTACCACCTGTACCACCTACAACAAATACTGGAACTATAGTATTTTCCGCTGGAAAACTCTCGAGTCCAGATGCGGCCATTGCTGCAAATACTACTACTGTACTGAACCAAAAGATCAACTTAGCGGGAGGAAATGTCGTTTTAAAAGAAGGAGCAACCCTACAAGTATATTCCTTCACACAACAACCTGACTCTACAATATTTATGGATGCAGGAACAACCTTAGAGACGACTACAGCTAGCAATGCGGATGGCAACATCACACTAACCAATCTTTCTGTAAATTTGGATGCCTTAGACGGAAAGCATATGGTCAAGATTGCCGTGAACAGCACAAGTGGAAACCTAAAAATCTCAGGTAATTTGAAGTTCCATAACAACGAAGGAAATTTCTATGATAATCCTGGGTTAAAAACAAATTTAGATCTTCCTTTCTTAGATCTTTCTTCTACTGCAGGAACTGTAAATTTAGATAACTTCAATCCTATTCCTTCTGGCATGACTAGCCCAACTTATGGTTATCAAGGAAGTTGGACTCTTGTTCCTAAAGTTGGAACTGGAGGAAAAGTTACTTTAGTTGCAGAATGGCAACCGTCAGGATACTCTCCCAAACCAGAACTTCGCGCTACTCTAGTTCCTAATAGCCTCTGGAATGCCTATATTAATATCCATTCTATACAGGAAAACATAGCAATTGCGATGTTAGAAGCTCCTTCACATCAAGGCCTTTGGATTGGAGGTATTTCTAATGCCTTCCACCAAGATAAACGTAAAGAAAACTCAGGATTCCGTCTGATTTCAGGAGGCTATATTGTTGGAGGCAGCATTACCACCCCTGAAGAAAAGACCTTTGCTGTTGCATTCACCCAGCTTTTTGGCAAGTCTAAGGATTACGTACTCTCAGATATCAAATCTCAAGTATATGCAGGCTCCGTCTATGCCCAAAGCTCCTATGTCGTTCCTCTCCATACCTCTTTGCGTCGCCATGCCCTTTCTAAAATCCTTCCAGAGTTACCTGGAGAAACTCCGCTTGTTCTTCATGGTCAGGTTTCCTATGCAAGAAACCACCATAATATGACGATAAAACTAACAAACAGTACCAAAGGAAAATCCCATTGGGATAGTCATAGCTTTGCTGCTGAAGTTGGCGGTTCACTTCCTATAGATCTAAACTATAACTATCTCACTAGCTACTCTCCATATGCGAAACTCCAAGTTGTTAGCGTAAATCAAAAAGGATGCAAAGAGGTTGCTGCTGATCCGCGAACTTTTGAAGCTTGCCACCTGATCAACTTCTCTATTCCTATGGGAATCACTTTCAAACACGAATCAGCAAAGCTAGGAAGTGCTTTGCATCTTACTTTAGGTTACATTATAGACGCCTATAGAGATCATCCTCTTTGCCTGACTTCCTTGGCAAATGGAACATCATGGTCTACGTTTGCCACCAATTTATCACGTCAAGCTTTCTTTGCCGAGGCTGCTGGACAGTATAAGCTATTCCATGATTTTGAATGTTTTGCTTCTGGAGGCTGTGAATTCCGCAGTTCCTCAAAAAGCTATAATGCAAATTGTGGAACTCGTTATTCTTTCTAAGATCTTAGAGAAACATCCTTTTTATAAAGATGAAGACACTATTGAGATAGCACATGTAAAGTGATCGAGGGGACGCCATCTCTCTTCATAAAAGAGATTCTTAAAGCCCGCATGACGAAAAATACAGGATCGCCCTTCCTTAGGATTCTGGTTCCCTCCATACATCAATGCCTGGAGTTTCCCTTGATTTCTTTTTTTCTTTACAGTATTTGCTAACTCAATTTCCTTGTTTCAAAAAGTGCTTACAAATGAAGTCCTCCGTTTCTTGGTTGTTCTTTTCTTCAATCCTAATCTCTTCGTCGCTCCCTATAGTCGCAGCAGAGGTGAAATTAGATAGCAGCAATAATTATGATGGATCAAATGGAACGAACTTTGCCCCCTATACGACTAACGATGCTTCAGGAACTACCTATTCCTTACTTTCTGACGTATCATTTCAAAATGCAGGAACTTCAGGATTAGCACTGGCGTCAGGATGCTTCCAAGAAACTGGCGGGGATCTTAGTTTCCAAGGGAACAATCATTCTCTGACCTTTGCATTTATCAACGCAGGTTCCAGCTCTGGAACTGTAGCCAGCACCTCAGTAGCAGACAAAAACCTTCTCTTTAACGATTTTTCTAAGCTCATAATTTTTTCTTGTCCCTCTCTTACCATTGCTCCTACTGGGCAATGTGCTCTTAAATCTGCGAACAATGTATCTCTAACTGGAAATTCCCAAATCATATTTAATCAGAACTTCTCATCGGATAACGGTGGTGTTATCAATACTAAAAACTTCTTGTTAACAGGGACCTCTCATTCGGCTAGTTTTTCAAAAAACCAAGCCTTTACTGGCAAACAGGGGGGTGCAGTTTACGCTACAGGAACTCTAACTATTGAAAACAACCCAGGAACCATTTCCTTCTTTAAAAACATAGCGAAGGGAGCAGGAGGAGCTCTTTATAGTTCTGGAAACTGTTCTATTACGAATAACTTTCAAGTTACCTTTGACAGCAATAGTGCTTGGGAAACAGTTCAAGCGCAGGGAGGGGCAATCTGTTGCACGACGGCAGCCACCACTGTTTCTCTTACTGGGAACCAAAACCTCTCTTTCATAAATAACACAGCATTAAAAAATGGTGGGGCAATCTCTGGAATTAAGGTAAGCATTTCTTCTGGAGGCCCTACGTTATTTGAAAGTAACATCTCAGGAAGCAGTGGAGGTAAGGGAATAGGAGGAGCAATCAATATAGGAGCTGCTGGTGAGCTTATTCTTTCTGCTGACGCTGGAGATATTACCTTCAATAATAACCAGATCACCAATGGAATAACAAGTACAAGAAACGCGATAAATATCAGTGATACAGGTAAAGTCATAACAATACGAGCTGCCAAGGGACAGTCTATCTATCTCTATGATCCCATTACAAATCCAGGCACAACAGCTGTTGCCGATATAGTGAATTTAAACTTAGCAGATGCAAGGAGCAAGGTAGAGTACAGAGGAGCTATTATTTTTTCTGGAGAGAAACTTTCTACTGCAGAGAAAGCAATAGCTGAAAACGTTACCTCTACGATCAGACAGTCTGCGGTATTAGCGCGAGGGAATCTTACACTTCGCGACGGAGTCACTGTCGCTTTCAAGAATTTAACTCAAACTCCAGGATCTCAAATTTTAATGGATGGAGGAACTACGCTCAGTGCCAAAGACGACAATCTTTCTCTTACTGGCTTAGCAGTAAACATCTCCTCCTTAGATGGGACCAACAAGGCAATTTTAAAAACAGAAACCGCGGATAAAAATATTTCCCTATCGGGGACCGTGCGACTGGTCGACACTCAAGATTCATTCTATGAAAATCACAATTTAAAAACTACTAGCACCTATCCCCTTCTTCAGATCACTACGGCAGGATCGAACGGGACAATAACCCTCGGAGCTCTTTCTGCACTGACTCTTCAAGAACCTGAGACTCACTATGGTTATCAAGGAAACTGGGAGTTATCTTGGGCAGGTGGAACTTCTTCCAAAATAGGAAGCATCAACTGGACCCCAAAAGGATATATTCCCAATCCCGAGAGAAGAAGTAATCTTCCTCCAAATAGCCTATGGGGCAACTTTATAGATATACGCTCGCTAAATCAGCTGATAGAAACAAAATCTAACGGTGAGCCATTTGAGCGTGACTTATGGATTTCGGGAATCGCTAATTTCTTTTACAGAGACTCTATGCGAAACCGCCATGGTTTCCGTCATATCAGCGGAGGGTATATTCTAGGGCTAACAGCAACAACTCCCGCTTCAGATCAGCTTACCTTTGCATTCTGTCAGCTTTTCGCTAAAGATCGTAACTATGTTACAGATAAGAATCATGGAGATATTTACGGAGCCTCTTTATATTTCAAGCATACAGAGGGGCTATTTGAAATTGCCAATTTCCTTTGGGGTAAGGCAAGTCGAGCTCCTTCGATTCTATCTGGGATCTCGAAGACTATTCCTTTATCTTTTGATGCTAAATTCAGTTATCTTCATACGGACAACCACATGAAGACATACTACACCAAGTACCCTACAGTCAATGGTTCTTGGAGAAATGATGCCTTCTGTGCAGATCTCGGAGCTAGCCTACCTTTTACAATTTCAGTCCCCTATCTTCTCGAAGAGATTGAACCTTTTGTCAAAGTGCAGTATATTTATGCCCATCAAAAAGACTTCTACGAGCGTAACCCTGAAGGACGAGCCTTCAATAAAAGTGAGCTTATCAACATAGAAATCCCTATAGGTGTTACATTCGAGAGAGACTCTAAATCAGAAAAGGGAACTTATGATCTTACTCTTATGTACGTAGTCGATCCATACCGACGCAATCCCAAATGCAGGACATACCTGAAAGCTAGCGATGCTGATTGGATGGCCTATGGCACCAACTTGGCACGACAAGGGTTCCTTGTGCGTGCTGCGAACCATTTCCAACCTAATCCTCACATGGAGATCTTCGGTCAATTCGCCTTTGAGGTACGAAGTTCTTCACGAAACTATAATATAAACCTAGGCTCTAAGTTTCGTTTCTAGAGCAACGAAAATATGTTAACTAATAAACCAAAGCATTTTCTATGAAAATACCTTTGCATAAACTCCTGGTTTCTTCTACTCTCGCTACTCCGATCCTTTTGAATATTTCAACTTATGGAGTAGATGTCACCCTCTCCCCTACAGATAGTTTTGATGGAGCTGACGGCGGTACATTTGCGCCAAAATCCACGACAGATGCGAGCGGCACTAACTACATTTTTTCAGGAAGCGTCTATATAAGCGAAGCTGGGAAAGGCACTGCACTAACGAGTTGTTGCTTTACAAAAGCTAATGGCGATCTTACCTTTACTGGCAAAGGATATTCTTTTTCATTTAATACAATCGATGCGAGTGGGAATGCAGCAGCTGCAGCAAGCACAGCTGCTGATAAAGCTCTAACCTTCACAGGATTTTCTAATCTTTCTTTCATTGCAGCTCCTGGATCTACAGTTACTACAGGAAAAAGCACTCTAAGTTCTGGAGGAGCATTAAATCTTACTGATAACGGAAATATTCTCTTTAGCCAAAACGTCTCCAATGACACTAATAATAATGGCGGAGCTATCACTACAAAAACACTTTCTATTTCTGGAAATACATCTTCTGTAACCTTCACTAGTAACAGTGCGAAAAAATTAGGCGGAGCCGTTTATAGCTCTGGTACTGCAAATATCTCAGGAAACACAGGCTATTTAGTCTTTATGAATAATAAAGGAGAAACAGGGGGTGGAGCCCTAGCTTTTGAAGACAATACTTCGATTACTCAAAATGGCTATGTCTTTTTCTCTGGCAACAGCGCAACAGAGGCTACAGGAAATGGTGGCGCCATTTCCTGTGCAAAAACAGGAAGTACTCCTACTCTGACTCTCTCTGGAAATAAAATCCTTACTTTTATTGAGAACTCTTCAATAGCTGAAGGTGGGGCGATCTATGCTCATAGTTTAGTCCTGTCTGCTGGAGGTCCTACCCTCTTTAGGAATAACAAATGTGGAAACACAGCTGCAGGGAAAGGTGGGGCTATTGCCATTCCAGACAATGGATCTTTAAGTCTCTCTGCAGATCAAGGAGATATTACTTTCCTTGGAAATACGTTAACAACAACCAATCCTCCTCCACCTGAACGAAATGCTCTCTACCTTGGGTCTTCAGCAAAATTCACCAACTTACGGGCTGCTAAAGGTCGCTCTATTTTTTTTTATGATCCTATTACATCTCACGCCACGGGATCTACAGATACTCTTACCATCAATCAACCCGACAGCAGCTCATTGCTAGATTATTCAGGAACAATTGTATTCTCTGGTGAAAAACTCTCTGAAGATGAGACAAAAGTCGCTGCGAACCTCTCTACAACATTAAAACAACCATTGATTCTAGCCTCTGGAACCTTAGCACTCAAAGGGAATGTACAGTTAGATATCAATACCCTTACACAGACTGAAGGCTCCACAGTCATGATGCAGCCAGGAACCAAGCTCAAAGCAAGTACTGATAATATTACTCTTACCAAACTTGTTGTGGATCTTTCTTCCTTGGATACTACAAAGAGTGTGACGATTGAAACAACAGGTGCAAGCAAAACTATCACCTTATCATCCCCTCTTGTTTTTCAAGATAGCAGCGGAAACTTTTATGAAAGCCATACAATAAACCAAACACCAACGCACCCTTTGGTCGTATTCACTGCTGCTGCTGCTACCGATATTCATATTGACGCGCTTCTCAAAAATCCTGTGCAAACTCCTGAACCTCATTACGGCTATCAGGGACATTGGGAGGCTACGTGGGCAGACACAACAACTTCAAAATCAGGAACAATTACTTGGATAACCACGGGCTATAACCCGAACCCTGAGCGCAGGGCTTCCATAGTTCCCGATTCCTTATGGGCATCCTTCACTGACATTCGCACTTTACAACAGATCATGACATCCAGTGCGAATAGTATCTATCAGCAACGAGGACTCTGGGCTTCAGGAACTGCGAATTTCTTCTATAAAGATGCATCGGGGATGAACCAAGCATTTCGACATAAAAGTTACGGCTATATTGTTGGAGCGAGTGCTGAAGACTCTTCTGAAAATATCTTCAGCCTAGCTTTCTGCCAGCTCTTTGGAAAAGATAAAGACCTTTTTATAGTTGAAAATACTTCTCATAACTATCTAGGTTCGCTATACCTGCAGCATACAGCATTTCTAGGAGGACTTCCCATGCCTTCATCTGGAGGAATCTTCGACCTCTTGAAAGACATTCCCCTGATTTTGAATGGTCAGCTAAGCTATAGCTATACTAAAAATGATATGGATACTCACTATACTTCCTATCCCGAAGCTCAGGGCTCATGGACTAATAACTCTGGAGCCCTAGAACTGGGAGGAGCCCTAGCTATATATCTCCCGAAAGAAACCCCTTTCTTCCAAGGATATTTCCCTTTCTTAAAGTTCCAAGCTATCTATAGCCGCCAAGAAGACTTTAAAGAGAGCGGTGCTGAAGCCCGTGCTTTTGATGAGGGTGACCTTGTAAACTGTTCCATACCTGTTGGTATTCGCTTAGAAAAAATCTCTAAAGATGAAAAAAATAATCTTGAGATTTCTCTATCCTATATTTCCGATGTCTACCGTAAAAACCCTCGTTCTCGTACTTCACTCCTTATCAGTGGAGCTTCTTGGACTTCAGTATGTAAAAACTTGGCACGCCAAGCCTTCTTAGCCAGTGCTGGAAGCCATCTTACCTTATCCCCTCATGTAGAACTCTCTGGGCAAGCTACCTATGAGCTTCGTGGCTCAGCACACATCTATAATGTAGACTGTGGCCTAAGGTACTCATTCTAGTTCTTGTTTTCCTCCCTAAACTTAGGGAGGATTTTTTTTCATTTCAATTTACTATCCTCTCCATTCCTCTTGATTTCTTTAATTTATTGCAGTATGTGGTGAAATAATTTTTAAATCACCGACAAACCTCTATATGAAATCCTTACTTCATTGGTCTTTAATCTCTTCGGCTGTAGCGTTTCCCCTCTCTCTAAGTTTCTCTACATTTGCTGCTGTTGTCGAAATCAATCTAGGATCTGATAATAGCTTCTCTGGACCAGGAACCTACACTCCCCCAGCCGCCACATCAAATGCAGATGGAACTGTATATACCTTCATAGGGGATGTGTCGATCGCGAGTGCAGGATCTCCAACAGCTTTAACAACTGCCTGCTTTAAAGAAAGTACTGGAAATCTTATTTTCCAAGGCAACGGTTATCAATTTTTACTACAAACTATCGATGCAGGAGCAAACTGTGCCATTATCAATGAAGCTGCGAACAAACTTCTCTCCTTATCAGGATTCTCCTATCTATCAGTGATACAAGCCACTCATGCTACCACAGGAACAGGAGCCGTCAAATCCTCAGGAGCTCTATCTCTTAAATCTAACCATAGTTGTTACTTTAGCCAAAACTTTTCTACCACCAATGGTGGTGCCTTACAAGGCACTTCTATCGATCTCTCCTTAACCCCTAATCTCACTTTCCAAAAGAACTCAGCGACGCAAAAAGGAGGCGCACTCTATTCTACGGGAGCTATTACAATTAACAACACGTTCAACTCTATACAATTTACTGAAAATACCGCAGGGAATAATGGAGGTGCTATCTATACAGAAGCTAGTAGTTTTATTAGTAACAACCATGCAATCAGCTTTGTAAACAATACTACGACAGCAGCCTCAGCTACTGGAGGAGCAATTTACTGCGTTGGTACAGCTGCTCCTAAACCAACACTCACCCTATCAGGAAACAATGAACTCAGCTTTATAGGAAACTCAGCAATTACTAGGGGTGGAGCTATCTATACCGACAATCTCGTTCTTTCTTCTGGAGGACCTACTCTCTTTAAAAACAACTCTGTTAAAGACACAACTCCAGTAGGAGGAGCTATTGCTATCGCAGATTCTGGATCTTTGAGCCTTTCGGCAGACAGTGGGGACATTACTTTTGAAGGCAACACAATAATTAAAGGAACTACCCCTAATTTCACTACTACAAGAAATGCCATTAATATTGGCAATACCAATGCTAAAATTGTACAACTACGAGCCTCTCAAGGCAATACCATCTATTTCTATGATCCCATCACGACCAGCCTAACTACAGCTCTGACAGATGTTTTGAACGTAAATGGTCCTAACGTTACAGGCAATCCTCCCTATCAAGGAACAATCGTCTTTTCAGGAGAGAAGCTCACCGAAACAGAAGCTGCAGTTGCAGATAATCTGAAATCTACAATTCAGCAGCCTATAATTCTTGCAGGCGGCCAACTCTCTCTTAAATCGGGAGTTACTCTAGCAGCTAAGTCCTTTACACAGTCTCCAGGCTCTATCCTCCTGATGGATGCAGACACAACATTAGAAACAACCGAAGCCATCACCGTAAATAATCTTGTTCTCAATGTAGGCTTCTTAAAAGAAACCAAAAAGGCAACGTTAAAAACAACAACAGCAAGTCAGGCAATAACATTATCTGGCGCGATCTCTCTTACGGATCCTTCTAACACTGTCTATGAAGATATCTCCTGGAATAACCCTCAAATCTTTTCTTGTCTTACTCTTACTGCTGCTGCCACAACAGATATCCACATCACAGACTTGGCTCCTAATCCTGTAGAGAAAAATCCTATCCATTGGGGATACCAAGGAAATTGGACCTTGTCTTGGCAAGAGGATACCGCAAATAAATCCAAATCTGCGACTCTTACCTGGACAAAAACAGGATACAATCCTAATCCCGAGCGTCGTGGAACCTTGGTTCCCAACACACTGTGGGGATCGTTTGTAGATGTCCGCGCAATACAACAACTTATAGCTACTAAAGTACGCCAAATCAATGAAACTCGTGGCATCTGGTGCGAAGGGATCTCCAACTTCTTTCATAAAGACAAAACTAAGATAAATAAAGGCTTTCGTCACATCAGTGCGGGCTATGTTGTAGGAGCCACTACAACCCTAGCTTCCGATGATCTTATCACCGCAGCTTTTTGTCAGTTATTCGGAAAAGATAGGGACCATTTTATAAATAAAAATAGAGCTCATGCCTATGCAGGTTCTATTCATTTGCAACATCTAGCCACCTTTTCTTCTCCCCATGGGTTTTTACTTCGCTATCTTCCTGGTTCCGAAGGGAAGCAACCTGTTCTGTTCGATGCTCAGGTTAGTTATATCTATACTAAAAATAATATGAAGACCCATTACACTCAATCGCCCAAGGGAGAGAGTTCATGGTATAATGATGGTTGCGCTCTAGAACTTACTAGCTCTCTACCACAAACTTCTTTGCAACGTCAGGGACTCTTCCACGGATATTCTCCATTCATCAAACTAGAAGTTTCTTATATACACCAAGATAGCTTCCAAGAACGCAATACTACCCTGCTACGATCTTTCGATAGCGCTGATCTAGTTAACATCTCCATCCCTATCGGAATTACCTTCGAAAGGTTTTCTAGAAACGAGCGCACTTCTTATGAAGCCACTTTCATTTATGTTCCTGATGTCTACCGTAAGAATCCTGAGTGCACCTCGGCTCTCATAATCAACAATACTTCTTGGAAAACAACAGGAACCAATCTCTCAAGGCAGGCTGCGATCGGACGTGCTGGCATCTTCTATGCCTTCACTCCGAATCTTGAGATCATAAGTAACCTCTCTATGGAACTTCGTGGATCCTCACGTAGCTACAATGTAGATCTTGGAGGAAGTTTTAGTTTCTAGCCTCTAAAAATATCTGGCTCTTTTCTGAAAGTTTATCCGTTTTTAAACTTCAAAAGAGAGCTTTTGTTTAACCCACCCTGCGTTCCCCTCTCGTCACTAAGATTCCAAAAAAATCTTGAAAAGTAATGTAAAACTTCGTAAAAAAGTTTTTTACCTTGCATTCCCCTCTCTTTTTTTGTATTGGCAAAATCTATCGCTATACAACAGAGTAGGTTTATGAAATCGCAATTTTCTTGGTTAGTCATCTCTTCAACACTGGCGTGTTTTAGTAGTTGCTCCTCAGTGTTTGCAGCTACTGCTGAAAATCTAGGTCCCTCGGATAGTTTTGATGGAAATACTAACTCAGGAAACTACACTCCCAAAGCTACGACTGCCGGAGTAGACTATACTCTTACAGGGGATGTATCACTGCAAAATCTTGGGAATACTACAGCTCTAACTGCTGGTTGTTTTTCTGATACCACAGAAGGACTAACCTTTACTGGAGGGGGCTACGCACTTTCTTTTCAAAACATAAAGTCTAGCGCTGAAGGCGCGGCTCTTTCTGTCTCTGCAGCTGATAAAAATCTTTCGCTAACGGGATTTTCAAGTCTTACTTTTTTAGCAGCCCCCTCATCGGTAATTACGACTCCTACAGGGAAAGGAGCCATTAAGTGTGGAGGGGCACTTACATTTAATAAAAATGGGAAAATTCTATTTAAACAGAATTACTGTAGTGAAGATGGTGGCGCGATTTCTACAAAGAGTTTTTTGCTAACAAGCAATACAGGATCCATTTCTTTTGAAGAGAATAAATCTACAACAGGGAAGAAAGGGGGTGCTATTTATACAACTGATACTGTAGATATTACAAATAATGTTGCTCCTATTCTCTTTTCAAAAAATATTGCTGATACTGCTGGCGGCGCGATAAATAGCGCAAAAAATTGCACAATTACAGGAAACCGTGCCCTTGTATTTTCTGGAAATAGTGTTACGGGGACTACAGGAAATGGCGGAGCCCTTTGTGGAGATGAGGACGTTATCATATCAGGGAATCAAAGCGTGACTTTCTCGGATAACCAAGCGGTAGCTAATGGTGGGGCTATTTACGCTAAGAAGCTTACTCTTTCTGCCGGGGGGGGGGGGG